>QMMB01000001.1 GCA_003647035.1 Deltaproteobacteria bacterium
ACGTGCTCGAATACACGTACACCCGAAGCACCGGTCCGGTGGTCGGACGCTTCTTGGAAAACCTTCGGTACGAAGTGCTCGAAGGCGTCAAGACGGTCGACGGTCGCGTGCTTTGCCCGCCTCTCGAATACGACGAGGAGGGTGAACCGACGACCGGTGAGTTCGTACCGCTGCGTCCGTCGGGCACGGTGAAATCTTGGTCATGGGTGCAGGAGCCTCGCAAGGGGCATCCGTTCGATCGTCCATTCGCTTGGGCCCTCATTCAACTCGACGGCACCGACAACGCCATGGTGCATGCCGTCGATGCGGGCAAAGCCAAGCGAATGAAGACGGGGATGCGTGTTCGTTTGCGTTGGGCCGACCAGAAAAACGGGACCATCCGTGACATCGCGTGCTTCGAGCCGATCGCTCCTTACCTGCCTGGTCCGGTGCATCTCGAGTACAAGGTGAACCCCGGGAAGCACTACACCGCCTATCTGCGCGGGCTGCAGGAGGGGAAGCTCATCGGGGGCAGGGACCCGGAGGCGGGCAAGGTGTATGTCCCGCCTCGAGGGGCCGACCCCACGACGGGCAACCCGACGAGCGAATACGTCGAAGTGGCCGACATCGGTGTCCTCACGACGTTCGCGATCATTCGCATCCCCTTTAAAGGCCAGAAGCTCACGCCGCCGTATTGCTTCGGGGCGATCGTGCTCGATGGCGCGGACAGTCCCATCTACCATCTGATCAGCGGTGTCCCGCACGACGAGATCCGCATGGGCATGCGGGTCAAGGCGAAGTGGAAGCCCCAGGACGAATGGGAAACTTCGCTCGAGAACATCCTCTACTTCGAACCCACGGGCGATCCAGACGCCCCGTTCGATAGCTATAAGGAACATCTCTAGTGCGTGACGTCGCCATTGTTTCCTTCTCGCAGCTCCCGTCGGTCAAGGCGATCGAGGCGGCCGATGAGCCCGAGCTCGTCCAGCCCGTCACCTCGGACGCGATGAAGCAGGTCGGTCTGACGCAAGATGACATCGGCTTCACGTGTTCCGGCAGCACCGACTACTTGCCGGGCCGTGCGTTCTCTTTCGTTGCAGCGGTCGACGGTCTCAAGGCGTGGCCTCCGATTCGCGAGTCACACGTCGAGATGGACGGCGCCTTTGCGCTCTACGAAGCTTGGGTGCGGCTGATGCAGGGGGATATCGACACCGCGTTGGTGTTTTCGTTTGGCAAGAGTTCGCTCGCGGCCGTTCCAGACGTCCTGAACCTGCAGAATGACCCCTACTACGTCCAGCCGCTCGGGCTCGACTCGATCAGCGCCGCGGCGCTTCAGGCGCAGGCCTTGATCGACAGCGGCAAGGCGACAGAGCGTGACTTCGCCGAAGTGGTTGCCCGCAATCGCAAGAACGCGATCGACAACCCGAACGCGCACATCAAGGGCGATTTCAGCGTCGATGCAATGCTCGAAGAGCCCTATATCAGCTCCCCATTGCGCAAGAGCTTCTGCCCGCCGTTGTCCGACTCGGCTGCCGCGATCGTGCTCGCGGTCGGCGATACGGCGAAGAAGCTGGCGAAGCGGCCCGCTTGGATTCGCGGGTTCGACCATCGGACTGAACCACATGCACTGGGTCAGCGCGACCTCACGACCTCGCCGTCTTCCAAACTGGCCGCCGAAAAAGCCGGCCTCGGCAAAGGCGAGGTGGACGTCGCGGAGCTTCACGCGCCGTTTGCGCACCAGGAGATCATCTTGCGAGAGGCGATGGGCCTTGGTGATCGCGTCAGGGTCAATCCGTCCGGCGGGGCACTGGCGGCGAACTCGCTGATGACCGCGGGGTTGATTCGCTTCGGGGAAGCGGCGAACCGAGTGCTTTGCAGGGACGCGGATCGCGCACTCGCACACACGACAAACGGCGTCTGCCTTCAACACAACCTCGTTGCTATCTTGGAGGGCGAGTAATGGCTGAGCAGTGTGCAGTCATCGGGATCGGTCAGACCAAGCATCGAGAGAGCCGGCGCGATCTGTCGATTCCCGGCTTGGTCCGAGACGCCGCCATTCGCGCTCTACGAGACGCCGACATGACGTGGAAGGACATCGACTCCATCGTCATCGGCACTGCGCCCGACATGTTCGAGGGCGTCATGATGCCCGAACTGTGGTTGTCGGATGCTCTCGGTGCAGCTGGCAAGCCAATCTTCAGGGTCCACACCGCGGGCTCTGTCGGAGGCTCGACCGCGGTCGTTGCGTCTCACCTAATTCAAGGTGGCGTGCACGAGAAAGTGCTCACACTTGCGTTCGAGAAGCAGAGCGAGGCCAACGCGATGTGGGCGTTATCGCCCGTGGTCCCCTTTCAGCCGCAACTCGTAGCGGGTGCTGGCGGTTACTTCGCGCCTCTCATCCGGTCGTACATTCGCCGAGCCGACGCGCATCCCGACACCGGCTGCATGGTTGCCGTCAAGGACCGTCAGCACGGTTTGCTCAATCCGAATGCGCACCTTCATCTTGATCAAACCCTCGAGCAAGTGAAGGCCTCGCCGATGCTGTGGGACCCGATTCGATTCTCGGAGACCTGTCCCTCGTCCGACGGCGCGGTGGCGATGGTGCTCGTTAGCGAGAATCACGCTGACCGCGTGAAGAACCCGGCATGGGTCAAGGGCACCTCGGTGCGAACCGAGCGCACGTTCTTCGCGGGGCGCGATCAGGTGAGTCCGGCCGCCGGGAAGCTGTGCGCGAAGGACGTGTACGACGAGGCCGGTATCACCAATCCTCTCAAAGAGATCGACTGCGCCGAGGTGTATGTGCCGTTCTCGTGGTTCGAGCCGATGTGGCTCGAGAACCTGGGTTTTGCCGAAGAGGGCGCAGGCTGGAGGATGACCATGGACGGCAAGACCAAGATTGGCGGCGCGATGCCGTTCAACATGTCCGGTGGCGTCATGTGCACCAATCCGATTGGCGCCAGTGGTATGCTTCGATTTGCGGAAGCCGCGCGTCAGGTGCGCGGGACCGCTGAACAACACCAGGTTGACGGTGCAAAGGTGGCCCTTGGTCACGCGTACGGCGGTGGCTCGCAGTTCTTCGCGATGTGGATCGTGAGCTCGGAACGCTGAGCCCGGAGAAACGATGGAATACAATCTTGCAGATCTTTACGAGGCCATCGCGGATGCAACTCCCGACAATATGGCTTTGGCTTCAGGTGACGTGCACCACACGTATGCAGAGCTGGACAAGCGAGCGAACCGGCTCGGGCACTACCTGCAATCGCGGGGCATTGGAGCGGGCGACCACATAGGCCTTCATCTGTTCAACGGCCACGAGTTCGTGGAAGCGATTTTGGCGCTCTTCAAGATCCGCGCCGTCGGGATCAACATCAACTACCGCTTCGTGGGCCCCGAAGTGCGCTACATGATCGACGACGCGGACCTCAAGGGCATCGTGACACAGCGACGGTTCGTTCCCGTGATCAACGAGGCCACGCAAGGTCTCGAGCCACTTCAGGCGCTCATCGTGATTGAGGACGGCGTGGACGCCATCGCCGATCAGGAGTCGATCGAGTACGAGACCGCGCTCGGGCAGGGCTCCGAGGAGCGGGATTTCGGGCCTAGGTCTGGCGATGACTTGTACATCATCTACACCGGCGGCACGACCGGGATGCCCAAGGGCGTCATGTGGCGCCACGAGGACCTTTTCTTCTCGGGGCTCCAGGGCGGATCGCCCGGCGGCGAACCGGTCGAGTCCCCCGAGCAGCTCGTCGAGCAAGCCAAGGACGGATGGTACACGGTGACCATGCTTCCGTGCGCTCCGTTCATACACGGCGCAGCGCAGTTCACGCAGTGGATCTGTCACCTGACCGGCGGAAAGCTCGTGTTGCAACACGGGCCGAGCTTCGACGCGGGTCGCATTCTCTCCTTGGTCGCCGAGGAAGATGCTTCAACCTTATCGCTCGTGGGGGATGCCATGGCGATCCCTCTAATCGACGAGCTCAAGGCCGGCGACTACGACATGTCGAACCTCACGGTGATTGCGTCGGCCGGCGCCATCCTCTCGCCAAGCGTCCAAGCCGAGATCGAAGAGCTTCTCCCCGACGTAATGATCATCAACAGCTTCGGGACCAGCGAGTCGGGCGACCTCGGCCGCGCTGCCCGCGATGAGGACAGCCACGAGGGCCGCCCTTCCTTCTACATGGGGGAGGACGTCACCGTCTTGGACGAAGAGGGTAAACAGATCGAGCCGGGCTCCGGCGAGATCGGCATGGTTGCTCGCTCGGGCCGCTTGTCCCTCGGCTACTCCGCGGCCACCGAGAAGACCGCCGAGCGCTTCAGGGAGTTCAACGGCAAGCGCTGGGTCGTGCCCGGCGACTTCGCTACCGTCGAAGAGGATGGGCGCATCACATTCCTGGGCCGTGGTAGCAAGTGCATCAACACCGGCGGCGAGAAGGTCTTCCCCGAAGAGGTGGAAGAAGCGCTCAAGGCGCACCCGGACATTATCGACGCGCTCGTTGTCGCTGTTCCGGACCCCCGCTTCGGCTCGAAGGTTGCGGCCGTGTTCAACACGCGTGACAACAAGCACCTTTCGCTCGACGAAGTGAAGGAACACTGTCGAAAGCATGTCGCGAGGTACAAGCTTCCGCGACAGATCACCATCACCGAGACGGTCTCCCGCATGCCGAGCGGAAAGCCGGATTACCCCTGGGCGGAGAAAATCGCCCGCGACCAGGCGAGCGCGTAGCGCATGCCGACAAGTACCCAAGCCCAAGAGGAACCCATGTCCACCGCACGAGAAAAAGAAGAGGAGCTTTTTCCTGGCTTTCCGCGTGGTTGGTTTGTCATCGGAATCTCCAGCGAGCTGGCGCCGAGCGACGTCAAACCGATCAAGTACTTCGACCGAGAGATGGTCTTGTACCGAGGCGAAAGTGGCGCGGCGATCGTGCACGACGCGTTTTGCCCGCACCTAGGAGCACACCTCGGTCATGGGGGCAAAGTCGTCGGAGAGACGATTCAATGTCCGTTCCACGCCTGGCGGTTCGACGAAACCGGTAAGTGCGTTGAGGTGCCCTACGCCAAACGGATTCCGCCGCGCGCCTGCGTGAAGAATAACCCTGTCCAGGAGCACAACGGGTTGATCTGCATGTGGAATGCCCATGTCGAGGGCGAGGAGCCCACCTGGGAGATCCCCGACGTCCCCGAATACGGCAGTGAAGGCTGGACCGATTGGGGTTCTGTTCTCATCGACATCAAGACGCACCCGAAAGAGATCGTCGAGAACCTCGCTGACAAGGGCCATTTCGGTCCGGTTCACGGGACATGGGCCAACGAGTTTGGAAACGAGTTCAAGGACCACATCGGTATTCAGTACGTCAAAGGGGTTGCGTATCCGCGAGGCGGCGGCGAGGATCACTTCGAGCTGCAATCTACGTACTACGGGCCCGGCTACATGCTCACCGAGATGCAGAGCGTTCTGCCGAACATCATGCTTCTGTGTCACACCCCGGTGGACAAGAACAACGTTCACGTTCGAATCGGCGCGATGATCGACATTTCGAACGTCAAAAAGGGTAAAGAGCAATTCGAGCAGGGCTACCGCGAGAACATCATCGTCGGTTTCAAAGAGGACATCGCGATTTGGGAAAACAAAAAGTACCGAACGCGACCGATTCTGTGTGACGGTGACGGCGACGTGGGAGCTCTGCGCCGCTGGTATCAGAAGTTCTACATGCCCCAAGCAGAGGTTGGATATTAGAAATGGATGACCGAGCCAAGCGCATCGTTGAAACGGCCGTCGCACTCGCGGAGCGCGACGGATACCAGGCGGTACGGCTGCGGGACGTTGCAGCCAGTGCACAGGTAGCGCTCGGCACGGTCTACAAGCGTTTCGCCAGCAAAGAGGAGATCCTCATCGCGGCGTTGGAGCAAGAGAGCGAGAGGCTCGTCGCTAAGATCGGCAAGAAGTCGGTTCCGGGCGACGGCCCACAGGAGCGGGTGCGCTTTGTTTTTACCGCGCTGACGAAGGGGCTTCTTCGGCGGCCGAATCTTGCCAAGGCCTTGGTCCGGTCGTTGGCGTCTGGGGACCCGAACATCACCGAGCGCGTGGCGAGCTTCCACGCCCTCATCACGGCACTGGTCATGGCGGCGATTCGCGGCGAAGCGGCCGCCGACGAGAGTGAGTGGGGGGGCGACGTCGACGAGCGCGAGCGCACCATCTCCTCGATCCTGCAGAACGTGTGGTTCGCGTCGTTCGTCGGATGGGCCGGCGGCCTCCACGACGGGCCCCAAGTCCTCGAAGACGTCGACAAAACGGCGAAGCTTCTGCTAGCGGCGTAGGCGAGGGCCCATTACTTCCACGCAGCGATTTCGATGGGTGCTTCCTTGCCCCAAGGGGTGCGAGGACACGCTTGCAGAAGAGGTGCGAAACCTCGACGTGGAAGTCACCGCTGTGCGGCCAACCGCCGTGCATGCGCGCGGCACGTTGCAAGAGGGATATCGGTTGTGCCTGTGGTCTCGCGTCGCATCCCGGGTCTTGCTTCCGCTCGTCGAGCTCGATGCCGAAGACGACACCGCTCTCTATGATGCGCTCCGCGGGGTCGCTTGGTGGGAACATTTCGACGCCAATCAGACGTTCGCGATTGGCAGCTCTCAGGCTCCGAAGAGCCCTTTCCCTTCGCACTACTGGGTGCAGCGAGCGAAGGATGCGATCGTCGATAGCTTTCGGGATCACTCCGGTACGCGCCCGAGCATCGACAAGAAGGACCCGGCGATACGGTTTCACCTGCACATCGGCGAGTCGCATCACGAGCTCGCCCTCGATTTCTCGGGGGAGGGCTTGCACCGGCGGGGCTACCGGCAGGCGGGCGGCAAGGCTCCGCTCAAGGAGAATCTAGCCGCGGCCATTCTATATCTCGCCGGCTGGCCGCAAGCGGCGCGCAAGGGCCTGACGCTGATGGATCCGACCTGCGGCTCGGGCACGTTCTTGATCGAAGCAGCCTTGATGGCGACGAACTGTGCGCCCGGGCTCTTGCGAGCGCGCTTTGGGTTCGAGGATTGGCTGCGGCACGACGATGCGGCGTTCGCCACCGAGCGAGATGCCGCACTGACCGCGCGCCAGGCCGAGTGTCCGGCGAGGATCTTTGGCTGCGACGCATCGGAGAAGGCATTGTCGTACGTTCGGGACAACCTCGCGGCGGCAGGGGTCGAGCAGCACGTGTCGCTGGCCGTGAAGGAACTGTCTGCCGTCGAGAAGCCCGCTGAGGGTGGCATCCTCGTGTGCAATCCCCCATACGGTCATCGGCTAGGTGACGAGGGCACGCTGTTCCTGTTCTATCAGGCGCTCGGCGATACGTTGAAGCGCGTCTTTGACGGATGGACCGCCTACGTGTTTGCGGCGCACGGCGGCAACCTCAAGCACCTCGGACTTCGACCGACGCGCCGCCACGTTCTGTACAACGGTTCGATCGAGTGCCGTCTGGTAGAGATCCCCATACGCGGTGTGGTCGGGGGAGAATCGGCCAGGCCGCCGGGTTGGCGAAAGCCCAGCGAGAAGGCCCAGATGTTCGCCAACCGCATCAAGAAGAACAAGAAAAAGTGGGGGAGATGGGCGAAGCGCAGCGGCATCGAATGCTACCGGATCTACGACGCGGACATTCCGGAGTACAACGTCGCCGTTGATCGCTATCAGACCAAAGCGGTGGTTCACATCTTCCAGAAGGAGCGAGACGCCAACGACGACGGCGCGAAGCAGCGAGTTCAAGACGTGTTGATGACGCTTCCCGATGCGCTGGGCATCGACCCTGACGACCTCATCGTGAAAGTCAGACGCAAACACGACGAGGGTGACCAGTACGCCCGCATCTCGCAGCAAGAAGCTGAGATGATTGTCGGTGAGGGTGACCTTCGCTTCGTGGTGAACCTGGAAGACCGGATCGACACGGGCCTCTTCTTGGACCACCGCGCAGTGCGCGCGTACGCAGCGGAGCAATGCAAAGGGAAGCGCATGCTGAATCTGTTTTCGTACACCTGCTCGGTGAGCGTCGCGGCGGCGGTCGGCGGCGCCAAGCAGACCACGAGCGTCGACCTCTCGAACACCTACCTCGACTGGGGCAAGAAGAACTTCAAGGCCAACGATCTCGACGTCGCAAGACACCGCTTCATCCGCGACGACGCCACCCGCTGGATGGCCAGAGACCGCAACAGCTACGACTGGATCTTCATCAACCCGCCCACCTTCTCGCGCTCTAAGATGAGCAAGGGCGACTTCAACATCCACAAGGACCACAAGGCGCTGATCGAAAGCGCCATGAGCTCCCTAGACAAAAAGGGCGAGCTCCTCTTCACCACCCACGCCCGGGCCTTCGAGTTGGACGAGGTAATCACAAGCCGCTTCCACGTCGAAAACGTGACGAAGCAGTTCGTCCCCCCCGACTTCGTCCGATACCCCTTCCAAGCCTTTCGCCTGAGGACACACTCCACCCGCTGAGAAGCAGCGTGGTATCGTGCACTTTGGGGAGCAGAAGAGTGATCCCTGGGGACGGGAGCGTGGCCTTTTCTTTCGCAAGGGAGGTCTACGGGTCATAACGCGGGGATGAGCGAGCCGTCGAGTGCCGGCCCACCGGGGCGAGATGCAGCTGCTCGGGTCGGCGCCCGCGTCGCGGCCCTACGTGAACTCGGCGAGCATATCGCCGAACGCGTGCCCTCGCGGTTGCGCAAGGGCCTGCGTCGGGCGCTCTCGGTCGGATTCTTCGTCGTGATCGCGCTGGTGCTTTACCGACAACTCTCCGGCACCGATTGGTCCGAGGTACTGCGTTCGGTCCCGCGATCGCCCTGGTTCTACGTCATCTTCCTTGTGCGATATCTCAACGTTCCGATCACAGACGCGCTCTCCTACTCGGCCGTTTGGGCGACGAATCTCTTCCGTCACTTCGGCGTCTTCCTCATGAAGCGCGTGATCAATAGCTCGTTCTCCGGGGGTTCGGGCGACGTCTACTTCCTGCTGTGGACAGTCAGAACGCTCCGCGTGACCTATTGGCAGGCCTTCTCCGCAGGGAAGGATGTGACCTTACTTTCCGCAGCAGCTGCCAACGCGGTTGCCGTCGTGGTGTTAGGGGCTTACTTGGCCTTTGGCGATCTGTCCCTCGTACAGGCCGTGAGCCCGGCGGTGCTGGGTCTCGTCATCGGAGTCACCCTTGCGACCGCCGTATTGAGCCTATTCGTCGTTCGTTTTCGGGGTAAGGTCCTGGGGATCGGCACCGACGTCATGTGGCGCATCCTCGGGTACCACGGTGCACGAAGCATTGCCAAGATCCTCTTGCTGGGGCTGCAGTGGACCGTCGGCCTGCCCGGGTCGAGGTTCTCGGACTGGATTGGCTTGCTCGTCGTGGACATGCTGGTTGCTCGCACACCGTTGGTGCCGGCGCGAGAGTTCCTGTTTCTCTCGCTGGCCTTGAGTCTGGCGGGCACGATCGACGCCCCCGAAGTGCAGGTGACCGCGATGTTCCTGACAGATACCGCCCTGATGCAACTCGGTTCCGTGGCCTCACTGATTGCCGGGATCGTGTGGAAGTCCAAGCCCGACCCGCTCCCAAGGGCGCCTGAGAACGGAGGACCGAAGTAGCAGACGTCCGACTGGACCGAGCCTCCGTGCGCGGGTAGACCGGCCTAGTGCGTATCGCCTACTTCGTACATGGCAACGGTCGCGGCCACGCGATGCGCGCTCGCTCGCTCGTCCCGGCGCTCCGCACGCACGGTCACGACGTGCACGTCCATGCGAGCGGCGAGGCGGTCGCGATGCTGCGCGACCTCGGGGGCGCCGAGGTCGACGCTTTCCTTCCGGGGAGGCAGCTCGCATCACGGTTCGCCGCGCGTCTCGCCACCGATCGTCGACTCCTGGGCGCCCTGCGGCCTGACGTGATCGTCGTGGACGGCGATGCGCCATCTCTTCACGCGGCGGCCATGCTGCGGGTCCCGAGCGTCGCGATCGGGCACGGCCTCATCTTCGCGCACTGCCGTCTACCGATCGCGCTTCCGCTTCACCATCGCGCGCGCGAGGCGCTGAGTGCGGCGAGCGCCTCATGGCTCGCGCACCGCGTGATCGTAGTGCACTTTGGCGTGCTCGAGTCCTTCGATCCACGCGTGGTCGTCGCGCGACCCGACCCGCGACCTGAGCTCTTCGAAGGCGACACACGGCCAGGGGACAAGCTCGTTGTGTACGCGGGGACGACGGATCTCTCTGCCTACGTTCGAGGGCTGCACACGCGCGGACACCGGCTCGTGGTGTTCGGCCGCGTGGCGAATCTGCCTGACGGCGTGGTGGCCGAGGCTCCCGACGTGGCGCGTTTCGCGGCCGCGCTTCGCGGCTGTCGCGGCATCGTGGGGACCGCCGGCTCCAACCTCGTTTCAGAGGCGGGCGCGCTCGGTCGCCCGCTCCTCGCGCTTGCGCCTGGGCACATGATCGAGCAGCAGGTCAACGCTCGTCTCGCCGAGCGCGACGGCTTCGCGATAGCGGCCGCGGCCGGGCGGATTGATGTCCCTGCAATCCAACGCTTCGAGGCGCTCCTGGAGCGCGGCGTGCCGCGGATCGAGCCGCCGACACCGACCGTGACCGAGGCCTTGTCCGCGTGCCTCGCCGAGCTTGCAGGCGCCGTTTGACGGTTCGCGGCCTGTGCGCCATGCCCCGCATATGACGGTTGTCTCTCCTCTCGACGCGCCGTGGGCCCTCGGCGAGCGAGCTTATTCTCAGATCCTCCGACACCTCCGGGCGATCGACGCGCGCACGATCGTCGAGCTCGGTAGCGGCGCGTCGACCGCGGCGCTTGCTCGCGACCTCCCCGATGCGACGATCCTTTCGGTCGATGACGACGCGAGTTATTTCGCGCGCACCCGCGCGCAGCTACCCGTGAACGCGCGCGTGACGCTCGTGCACCGTCCCCTCGTGTGGCAGCGCCATGGCGGCGCGCCCTACCTGAGCTACGAACGCGGCACGTTCCCTCGCGCCGTGGACGCACTCCTCGTCGACGGGCCCCCTCACTGGACGCGCCGCGGCCGCGAGGCATGTCTTTACCAGGTAATGCCGTCGCTCGAGGTCGGCGCGCGGATCTTCTTGGACGACTATCGGCGCACAGCGGAGCAGCGGACGGTGCGGCACTGGCTCAGCGCCTACCCAAATGTCCTGCGTCTCGTCGAGGTGATCGAGGAAGGTGACTACGTCGCAGTGCTCGAGAAGACCGCAGAAGCGACTGAGCCACGGCACACGCTCTGGCGCCGCGCCGATGCGCAGTTGCAAGCGATGTTGCAGCCGCTCACGAGCCGTGTGCGTAGCGTCGCACTGCGGTCACGACGGCGGTAGCGGACAAGCACACCCACGAGTAGCCCACGTGTTCGGTCAGTGTCGCGGCGGCGGTCGGCGGCGCCAAGCAGACCACGAGCGTCGATCTCTCGAACGCCTACCTCGACTGGGGCAACAAGAACTTCAAAGCCAACGACCTGGACCCCCGCGAGGCACCGTTTCATTCGCGATGCGCCACCCGCTGGATGGCCAGAGACCGCAACAGCTACGACTGGATCTTCATCAACCCGCCCACCTTTTCGCGCTCGAAGATGAGCAAGGGCAACTTCAACATCCACAAAGACCACAAGACGCTGATCGAAAGCGCCATGAGCTCCCTAGACATGAAGGGCGAGCTCCTCTTCACCACCCACGCCCGGGCCTTCGAGTTGGACGAGGTAATCACAAGCCGCTTCCACGTCGAAGACGCAACAAAACAGTTCGTCCCCCCCGACTTCACCCGCTACCCCTTCCAAGCCTTCCGCCTCCGGAAAAGGGGACCGTCCCCTTTGTCGAAAGGATAATTCGCTCGGACCCTTCTATTGCTCCAACTTGAAGACGCGCTGCGCATTCTGACGCAGGAACTTCGGCCAGACGTGGTCCTTGAAGGGCACGTTTTGCATCTCGGTGAAGATACGCTCTAGTGACAGCCCCATCGGGAAGTAGCCGGCGAACATGATCTTGTCGGCTCCGCGCGTGTTCGCGTAGTGGATGATCGACTTCGGGTAGTGCTTCGGCGCGAAGGCGCTCGTGCTGTAGTAGAGGTTGGGGTATTTGAGCATCAGCTTGACTGCCAGGTCGACCCAGGGCTCGCCACCGTGGCGCATCACGAATTTCAGCTCCGGGAAAAACCAGCAAACTTCGTCGATGTGTTCGACCTTCTGCGGCTCCATTGGGATGCGCGGCCCGGGGACGCCCACGCAGACGCAAATCGGGATGTCTAGGTCAACGCAGGTCGCGTAGATCGGGTAGTACTTTTTGTCGTTCAACGGGACCTGTGGGCACAGGCCCGACGGAAATCCGGTCACAGCCTTGAGACCGTGCTCCTTGTGCAGCTTCCGGATCTTCCGGACCTCCTCCATGCCGTTGTTCGGATTCGCCCCGTACGACGTGAAGAAGCGGTCCGGGTACTTGCGGCATGCGTCGAGGTTGGTCGAGTTCGGCCCGGAGATGCCCAGCATCGCCTGCTCGATGCCCCACTTGTCCATCTCTGCGATCGCGTAACCGACGTAGTCCTTCTGATCGACGATCTGCGGGATGTCCTTGAACATGTACTCGGCCGGCATCTTGAACTGCTTCCGGCTCTCTTCGTCCAGCAGCAGCGGCTTGATGAACTCGTACCAAGCTGTGGGGTCCCCGTCGGGGATGTTCATCATCAGATCGATGGCTTTGAGGCCACTCGGTATCGGCATGAAACGGCGTCCTTTCAGGGGTCCCCAATCGGCCCTATGCTCTCACGGGCCAGCTGGACATGTCACAACCCGTGGGCTAGAACACGTTCTACTTTATGGCCCGAGGCGGCCCTTCTGTAAAGCCGGGACCACACGACTCATCGAATGCCATCGGCCCCCAGCCCGTGGCGCTTGGAGACACGAGCAATGCACGGAGATCAGAGCCCCATCCCGACACGCGAAGAACTGATTGAGAGCGCCCGCGAACTGGCGCCGACGCTGCAGGAACGATCCAAGAAGGCCGCCGAGCTGCGGAGGATTCCCGACGAGACCATCGAGGATTTCCATCGGCTCGGCTTCTTCAAGGTCGTTCAGCCCAAACGATTTGGCGGCTACGAGATGGACCCGTCCATCATTTTCGACCTGCAGCTTGAGCTCGGCCGTGGGTGCGCGTCGAGTGCCTGGGTCTACGGCGTGCTGAACGTGCACTCCTGGCAGCTCGCGCTCTTCGCGCCCGAGGCGCAGGACGAGGTGTGGGGCGAAGATCCCAAGACGCTGATTTCCTCGTCGTACATGCCCGTCGCGAAAACCGAGTGGGTCGATGGTGGCGTGAAGCTCAGCGGGCGTTGGTCGTTTTCGAGCGGGTGCGACGCCTGCCAGTGGGGATTCCTCGGTGGCTTCGTACCGAACGAAGAGGGCAAGCCACCGGACATGCGCACATTCCTGGTGCCGCGCGCCGACTACGAGATCATCGACAACTGGTATGTGTCGGGGCTCCGGGGCTCGGGCAGTAAGGATGTCGTCGTCGACGGTGCGTTCGTTCCGGACCACCGCATGCACAAGTTCTCGGATGGTTTCAGGCAGCAGAGCCCGGGCAACGAGATCAATCCATCGCCCGTGTACAAGTACCCGTTCGGCCAGATTCACGTTCGCTCCGTTTCCACGCCGGCGGTTGGCGCTGCCTTCGGGGCGCTCGACTCCTACGTCGACTTCATGAAGAACAAGGTGTCCCAGGCGACGGGCGGCAAGGCCAAGGAGTCATTCACCAACAGCATGGTGGCTGCCGAAGCCACGGCTGTGCTCGACCGCGAGGTCTTGACGCTACGGCGCAACTTCGAAGAGATGGCCGGCTATCTACAGAGGGGCGAGAAGATCCCGCTCGACCGACGGGTCCACTTCCGCAACGACTCGGCGCGGGCCGTTCGCGTATCGACGGAGGTCGTCCAGCAGCTGTTCATCGCGTGCGGCGCTCGCGCGGCTTTCGAGGACCACCCTATCAACCGCCATTTTCAAGATATTCACACGATTCGACTTCACCACGCGAACAGTCCTGACACGCCCGGCTCCAACATGGGGGGCGTGCTGTTCGGCCAAAAGAGCACGGACTTCTTCATCTGAACATGGATGCCACGGCGCGAAAGCAGAGGATCGAGGAGCTTGGAGACGAGCTGTACGAGGCCATGCGTGCGCGCCGGACGCTGAGTCCCCTCACGGAACGCTGGCCAGAGATCACAATTGAAGATGCGTATCACGTGTCGCTGAGAATGGTGGACCGGCGTGTGCAAGGCGACGGTGAGAAGATCATCGGCAAGAAGATCGGTGTAACCAGTCTTGCGGTGCAAGAGATGCTGGGTGTCTTTCGGCCGGACTTCGGGTATCTCACGGACAAAATGCACTACCCGAACGGCGGTCCGATGCCGATCAGCGAGCAGTTGATTCAGCCACGCGCCGAAGGCGAGATCGCGTTCAAGTTGAAGAAAGACTTGAAGGGTCCGGGCGTCACAAACGAGGACGTCTTGGAAGCGACGGAGTACGTGATGGCCTGCTTCGAGGTTGTGGACAGCCGGATTCACGACTGGAAGGTCAAGATCCAAGACACCGTCGCAGACAACGCGAGCTGCGGATTGTTCGTCCTCGGTGACGAACATGCCGACCCCAAGGTGCTCGATTTCCCGAACCTGAAAATGCGCGTCTACAAGAACGGCGAGCCTCTCAGCGAGGGACTGGGCTCAGCGGCCCTCGACTCACCACTCAACTGTGTCAGCTGGCTGGCGAACACTCTGTCGGAGTTTGGGATTGGCTTGAACGCGGGTGACGTCGTGCTTTCCGGTTCGTTGGTGCCCCTCGAGCCGGTCGTGGCGGGCGACGAGATGCGCCTCGAAGTCGAAGGGATCGGAACCGCGTCCGTGCGGTTCACATAGGAGTAGCGAGAGATGACGACGAAAGTGAAGGCAGCGATCATCGGGTCCGGGAACATCGGCACCGATCTGCTCTACAAGGCCCTTCGAAGCGAGATCATCGAGCCGGTATGGATGGTCGGCATCGATCCGGAGTCCGAAGGCCTCAAGCGAGCGAAGGAGCTTGGCCTCAAGACGACGGCCGACGGTGTCAAGGGCATGGAGCCGCACATCGCCGACGACAAAGTCCAAATCGCCTGGGACGCGACCAGCGCGTACGTGCACGAGTCGAACAACGAGATCGTCAAAAAGCACGGCGTCAGGATGGTCGACCTCACCCCGGCCGCCATCGGGCCCTTCTGTGTGCCCCCCGTCAATCTGCAAGACATGGTTGGGCGTGACGAACAGAATGTGAACATGGTGACCTGCGGTGGTCAGGCGACAATTCCCATGGTTGCCGCGGTGAGTCGCGTGCAGGCTGTCGAGTACGGCGAGATCATCGCGACGGTATCTTCGAAGTCGGCAGGGCCGGGAACCCGGAAGAACATCGACGAGTTCACCCGCACCACGGCCAGGGGCGTCGAGGTCGTCGGCGGTGCGGAGCGCGGCAAGGCCATCATCATCATCAATCCCGCGGAGCCACCACTCATGATGCGTGACACGATTCACTGTCTGACCAAGGATGCTCCAAAGCAAGAAGAGATCATCGAATCAGCTCAGCAGATGATAGCCGAGGTCCAGAAATACGTGCCCGGATACACACTCAAGAACGGGCCGGTGTTCGATGGCAATCGCGTGTCGTTCTACATGGTCGTCGAGGGGCTTGGCGACTTCCTCCCGAAGTACGCGGGCAATCTCGACATCATGACGGCAGCTGGCCTACGGACGGCCGAGCTCATCGCTGAGGAAATCCAGCGCGCGGAGGCAGCATGAATCTCGAAGGTAAGAAGGTTACGCTCCACGACATGAGCCTGCGTGATGGGATGCATCCCCAGCGCCACCAGCTCACGACCGAGCAAATGATTCAGGTGGCGACCGCGCTCGATGCCGCCGGTGTGCCGCTCATCGAGGTGACGCACGGCGACGGCCTCGGCGGCGCATCGGTGAACTACGGTTTTCCGGCCGCAAGCGATGAGGACTACCTGAGGGCCGTCGTGCCGAAGATGAACAATGCGAAGGTCTCCGCGTTGCTGATTCCGGGGATCGGCACGGTGGACCACCTGCGGATGGCGCACGATTGCGGTGTGCACACGATTCGTGTGGCCACGCATTGCACGGAGGCGGATGTTTCGGAGCAGCACATCGCCCTCGGCGCGAAAATGGAAATGGACACGGTGGGCTTCCTGATGATGGCCCACATGATTCCCCCCGAGCAGCTTCTCGAGCAGGCTAAGCTCATGCAAGGTTACGGCGCGAACTGCATCTACATCACCGATTCGGCTGGCTATATGTTGCCCGACCACGTCACCGCGCGCGTTGGACACCTGCGCGAAAACCTCAACGCGGATGTGGAGGTCGGTTTCCACGGGCACCACAACATGCACCTGGGCATCGCGAATTCACTCGCAGCACTCGAAGCGGGCGCGGGGCGCGTTGATGGCTCCGTGGCGGGCATGGGAGCCGGCGCAGGCAATACGCCACTCGAGGTGTTCGTCGCCGTGCTCCATCGCATGGGCGTCGAAACCGGCATCGACATGTGGAGGCTCATGGATGTCGCTGAGGACATCGTCTACCCGCTCATGACCCACAAAGTTCGCGCAGATCGCGACTCCCTGACACTTGGGTATGCGGGCGTGTACTCGTCCTTCCTGCTTCATGCGCAGCGGGCAGCCAAAAAGTACGGCCTCAAGTCGACTGACATCCTCCTCGAGCTTGGACGAATGAAGACCGTCGGTGGGCAGGAAGACATGATCGAGGACGTCGCACTCGACATGAAGAAGGCCGGAGCCGCGGAGTGACCGCGTGAGCGACCTAGAGGAATTTCGTGAGGATGCGCGGGCGTGGGTTCGCGAGAACGCGCCCGACTCGCTCCGGGGGACGAGTGGCAGCGGCCCGTTCGAAGGCTACTGGGGCGGCTCGAAGTGCGAGGAAACCGACCCGGACCTGTTGAGGTGGCGCGACCTCGGCATCGAGAAGGGGTGGACAGCTCCAAGTTGGCCGAAAGAATACGGCGGTGGGGGGCTCAGCCACGAGCACGAAGAGATCATCCACGCGGAGATGAAGGCGATTGGCGTGCCACGGCCGGTCGCAGGGCAGGGCCTCGCGATGTTTGGGCCTGTGCTGCTCGAGTACGGCAATGACGCACAGAGGGCGGCACACCTGCCTGCGATTGCTCGCGGTGAGATGCGTTGGTGTCAGGGGTATTCGGAGCCCAATGCGGGGTCCGATCTCGCGAGCCTCCAGTTGAAGGCAGAGCGGGACCGTGATGAATTCGTGTTGAACGGCCAGAAGGTTTGGACCTCGCACGCCAATCTGAGCGACTGGATCTGCTGCCTGGCCCGGACGGATCCGAACGCGCCCAAGAAACAGATGGGCATTTCGGTGATCCTCGCCGACCTCAATACGCCCGGGATCACGGTGAAGCGAATCGATCTGATCAGCGGGTACTCGCCTTTCTGCGAAACCTTTTTCGACGACGTCCGCGTGCCCGTCGGCAATCTCGTGGGCAAGGAGAACGAAGGGTGGACGATCGCCAAGGCGATCCTCGACCACGAGCGCTCATCGATCGGTCGCTCGATCGCCCGGCAGCCGGGGTCGGCGCAGCGCGAGGTCGTCGGCCGGACGCGCAAGCATCTCGGCGTGGCCGAGGGCGTCATCCCCGACCCGTTGCTTCGTGATGAGATCGCTGCGCTTGGCATGCTCGAAGAGGCGTTTCACCTCACGCTTGCTCGCATTCAGCAAAGCGCCGCAAGCGGTACGCCAGGGCCCGAAGGCTCCATCACCAAGATCGTGGGCACCGACCTCAAGCAGATGCGTTTCGAGCTCGGGATGAAAGTCGCTGGCGTCGACGGATTGGGGTGGGAAGGGCCGGGCTTCGACGAGGACGACCTTCAGTACACCCGGGATTGGCTGCGGTCGCGCGCAAGCACCATCGAGGGAGGCTCGTCCGAGATCCAAAAGAACATCGTCTCCAAACGTGTGCTCGGCTTGCCGGAGGGGAAGAAATGAGCGGGCATACGGCGCCGTCCCTTCTTCTGAACGACGAGCAACAGATGCTCTCGAAGACGGCGCACCAATTCATCCACGACCGCGCGCCGGTCGCTCGCCTTCGGACCCTCCGTGACTCGAAAGACGAGACTGGGTTCTCTCGCGAGCTTTGGAACGAGATGGCGGAGCTCGGTTGGCTCGGTCTCCAAATACCGGAGCAGTACGATGGTATGGGCCTCGGCTTTTTCGATCTCTGTGTCGTCCTCGAGCAGAGCGGCCGCGAGTTGATGCCGGAGCCATTCGTGTCGACCCTTTTGCTCGGCACGCAAACGCTTCTGCTCGGCGGAACCGATGCGCAGAAGAAGGCTCTGCTCCCTGGCATCGCGTCTGGTGAAACGATAGTGACCCTGGGCTACGAAGAGGCCGGGTCGCATGGAGATGCCTCGATGGTCGCGACGACGGCTCGCAAATCGACGGCCGGCTTCGAGCTCAGCGGGGCGAAGCTTCAGGTCCTCGACGGCCACCTTGCCGAGCGGATCATCGTATCTGCCACCACTTCGGATTCGGGTTACACGCTCTTCCTAATCGACCCGGCCCGTTCGGGTGTCACGATCACGCGCCAGTTCCGAATCGACGGACTGAACGCAGCCATCGTTCAGCTCGACGCAGTGCCGGTGGAGCGTGACGACGTCATCGGCGAGATCGGTGGCGGAGCGGTCCTCCTCGAGGCGGTGTTCGACCGTGCCGGGGTGGGTTTGTCGGCGCAGATGCTGGGCGCCTCGGAGCAAGCCTTTGCCGACACGATCGAATACCTCAAGGAACGCGAGCAGTTCGGCGTGCCCATTGGGTCATTCCAGGCGCTTCAGCACCGTGCCGTATCAGTGTACACGGAGTTGGCGCTAACCCGCTCGGCGGTCCTTGCCGCCGCCCGCGCAATCGACGACGCGCCAGATGATGTCCCGCGACTAGCGTCGCTCGCCAAGGCCATCGCCTCGGAGACGTTCATGCACGCCGCCAAGGAAGCCATCCAAATGCATGGCGGCATTGGCGTGACCGATGAGCACGACATCGGCTTCTACATCAAGCGTGCACAAGCGACCTACATGACTTTCGGAAAGCCTTCGCAACACCGGCAACGCTGGGCGGAGCTCCACGGTTACTAGCGACCCCTAAAGAAGAGCGAGAAGCACGATGAAAAGGTTTGAAGGAAAGAACGTTGTAATCACCGGCGCAGCGGCGGGCATCGGCCAGGCCACGGCGAAGCGCATCGCCGAGGAGGGTGGCAACCTCGCTCTCATCGACATCAATGCCGAGGGACTGGCTGCCACGAAGAAGATAGCCGAAGACTTGGGCGTCAAGACGTGGGTCTACGAGTGCAACGTCACCGACGGTGCCCGTGTGAAAGAGGTGATCGACCAGGCCGCGAAAGACATGGGCGGCTTCGACACCCTGTGTCACTGCGCCGGAATTCTGCGCACCTACCACACGCACGAGATGACCTTCGATCAATGGCACGAGATCATCGACATTAATCTCAATGGCACGTTCTACGTCAACCAGGCCGCACTCCCGCACCTGTTGAACAACCGCTTCAGCGCCCTGGTGAACTGTTCATCGACTTCCGCCCTCGGTAGCCATCCGTGGATGGCCGCCTACGCGGCCTCGAAGGGCGGCATCCTCTCGATGACCCGCGCGCTCTATCAGGAATACGTAAAGCAAGGTCTGCGCGCCAACTGTGTAATCCCCGGCGGAATCGCCACGGCGCTACACGGCGACTTCAAGGCCCCCGAAGGCGCCGACATGGAGCTCCTCAAAGGCGCGATGCCCTTCGTAGGCTTCGCCAAGCCCGCCCACGCAGCAAGCGTCATCGCCTTCCTAGCCTCCGACGACGCCCGCTACATCAACGGCACAGAAATCCGAGCCGACGGCGGCGCCCTCTCCTAGGCGCTCGCGTGGGGGCGGCGGGGTGGGGATGAAGGGCCCACCCGCCGCGTATACGTCTCGCTCGGGCTATCTAGTTCTTCAGCTTCGCAAGCTCCTGCACGCGAGCGAGTACCGTTGCGTCAACTTTGTGGAGCGCGCCCGCGTCGTGTGGTGGCTGTGGATCGTACTCGATCATGAGCTGTAGTGCCTTTGCCGTAGTCGCATCGGTGAGGCGTTCGGCCAATTGCAGCGCCATGTCGATGCCGCTCGAGACGCCGGCTGCGGTGATGATCTTGCCTTCGACCACGACGCGGTCTTCGGAGGGCTTCGCTCCGTACTTGGCCAGAAGGTGGCGCGAGGCGAAGTGTGTGGTGGCGCTCAGCCCATCCAAGATTCCGGCTGCCGCGAGCAGCAAGGAACCCGTGCAAACCGACGTCGTGAACTGCGTCGTCTCATGCGCTGTGCGAATCCACTGCAGGATTACAGCGTCATGCACCAGGGCTCTCGTGCCGATACCACCCGGGACCAAGAGAATGTCGGGGCTTGGTACCTCGTCGAACGTCCGATCGACGGTGAGACCCAGGAACCCGTTGTCGGTCCGCACTTCTCCCTTTCGGTGGCCGACGAAGCGGACCTCTGCTCCAGGAAGGCGCTGCAGGACCTCGTACGGCCCAACCGCGTCGAGGGCCGTGACTTGGTCGAACAGGGCGACTGCGATTTCCATCGAACGAACGCTTTCGAAAAGGGGACTGTCCCCTTTTTGTCTAGTCTAGGTGGCCGCGGACGAAGGGGAGGTAGGTGGGGTGCCAGACGTGTGCTCGGACGAAAGCTTCGATGTCGTCGGGGATGTTTTCTCGGCGGGCAACGCCGTCTTCGATGGCCTGCTGCACCACTCGGGTGGCTACGCGAATGGCGGTTTCCTGGAGGTCGGACACCGGCGGGTAGATCAAGCCGCCTTCGACGTACTTCTCGATGGTGTAGTCGGCGAGCGCCTGCGAGGCCTCGAGGACCATGCCGTCCGTGATCGCCTTCGCGTTGCTCAGGATCGCCCCGAAGCCGAGCCCGGGAAAGATGAACGCGTTGTTGCCCTGTCCGATGGGGTGCGTCACGCCGCCCATCTGCACCGGATCGAATGGGCTGCCGGTTGCCACGATCGCTTGGCCTTCGGTCCACCGAAAGATGTCGATCGGCGTTGCCTCCGCGGAGTCGGTCGGATTCGACAGCGGGAAGATGATCGGCCCCTTGTGGTTGTCCGCCATCGCGCGGACCACTTCTTCGTCGAAGGCGCCCGGCCGGCCCGATAGGCCCAGGAGCACCGTAGCCTTCGCGTTGCGAATGGTCTCCACCAGATCGGGTGCATCACCCGCGAACTCCCAGCCTCGGATGGCGGCGCGCTCCTGCGCGAAGCCCTGCTTGTACTCTTCCATATCGCGGTCCGTGAGCAGCAGGCCCTTCGAATCCAGCACGAACACGCGTTCCGTTGCTTGCTCTTGGCTCAGGCCAGCGCGGACCAAACCCTCACGAATCGCCCAAGCCACGCCTACGCCACCTGCCCCGGCTCCGTGAATGACGAAGACCTCGTCCTTCAGGCTTTCGTCACGAAGATGACAAGCCGCGAGAATACCCGCCAAGGCGACCGCGCCAGTGCCCTGAATGTCGTCGTTGAAGGATGGCCCTCGGGTCCGGTATCGATCGAGAACCGTGAAGGCGGCGGTCTTCGAAAGATCCTCCCATTGAATTACGGCATCGGGCCAACGAGACCAAACCGCGTCCACAAACTGGTCGAGGAACTTGTAGTAGTCGTCACCCTGCAGCCGCTTCTGGCGAACCCCGAGATAGTTGGGGTCGTTGATGAGATCCATGCGGTCCGTGCCCACGTCGAGCGCGACGGGCATCGTGTGGAACGGGCTCACGCCCCCCCCGACGGTATAGAGGGCCATCTTCCCGATGGGAATCGCGAGGCCACCGTACCCTTGGTCGCCGATGCCGAGGATCGCCGAGGAGTCGGTCGCGACAATCATGCGAACGTCCTCCATTGGGTAGCACTCGAGCGTTTGATCCGCGCGGTCGATGTTGAGCGGAGAGAATGAGAGCCCCCGCGGGTTCTGGTAGAGCGCGCTGAACTGTTGTACTGCTGCGCCGACGGTCGGCGTGTAAACGATCGGCAACATCTCGTCGAGGTGCTTCTCGAGCAAGGCGTAGAACAGAATCTCTTGCCGTTCCTGAAGGCTCCGCAGGTACTGATACTTGTCGATGTCGGTCGGCGCCTGGACGAAGCCCTCATAGACGCGGTCGATCTGCTGTTCGAGCGTATTGAACTGGGGAGGAAGAAGGCCCCCTAGCCGAAGTGCGACACGCTCTTCGTGGCTGAACGCCGTGCCCTTGTTGGAGAGTACGAGTCGCAGCAGGGTGATGCCGTCCTGGTAGACCTCCATGTACGGGCGTCCATGTTCATCTTCCTTGAGGTCAAACAACCGGCTAACGCGTTTGCGGGGCATGGCGTTCCTTTCCTTAGGCGCCTTCGATGGTGGCCACGACTGCGCCTGCCATCTCCGTCGTGCCGAGCGATCGCTGTCCGCCGCTCAGGTCTGCAGTTCGAAGTCCACTGTCGAGGACCTTCCGGACGGCGTTTTCAATTGTTTTCGCGTCGTCGTCGAGGTCGAGGCTGTGCCGAAGTAGCATCGCGGCACTTAGAATCGTACCCAGCGGGTTCGCGACCCCTTTGCCTGCGATGTCCGGGGCGGAGCCGTGGATGGGTTCGTACACACCAAGCGTGCCTTCACCGAGCGAGGCGCTTGGAAGCAGCCCGAGCGACCCGGTCAACACCGCGCCTTCGTCCGAGAGGATGTCGCCAAACATGTTGCCACTCACGATGACGTCGAACGATGACGGGTCGGTGACGAGGCGCATGGCGGCCGAATCGACGAGCTGATGATCGAGCTGGATGTCCGAGTTCTCTTTGCCGACCTCGGTCGCGACCTCGCGCCACACTTGCATCGTGGCCAGAACGTTCGCCTTGTCGATGGAGGTGACGTGTCCGCCTCGCCTCCGCGCGACTTGGAAGGCTAGCTCGACGATGCGGCGAATCTCGCTCTCGTCGTAGACCATCGTATCGAAGCCGGTGCGCAGACCGTTCCTGGTCTCTTTGCCCTTGGGCTGACCGAAATAGATGCCGCCGGTGAGCTCGCGGATGAACACCAAATCTACGCCACGCAGGCGTTCGGGACGGAGCGGGGAGGCCGCTTCGAGGCCAGGAAAGAGCTTCACCGGGCGAACATTCGCGAATAGCTTCAGGGCCTTCCGCATTCCGAGAAGCCCCTGCTCCGGCCGAACCTTGGCGTTGGGGTCCTCCCATTTCGGGCCGCCAACCGCACCGAGTAAGACGGCATCCGCACTGCGGCACCCCACGATGGTGTCGTCCGGAAGTGGAACACCCGTCTCGTCGATGGCGATGCCGCCGATGAGGTGTGTCGAGAACGTGAACGTGTGATTGGACTTGCTTGCGATCGTCTCGAGCACTTGGCGAGTCGCGTCAACGATTTCGGGACCGATTCCGTCACCAGGGAGAAGTGTAATCTTGGCTTTCATCTATCGTTACCTGTGCGGCCGGCCATGATGCACGGCACACGTCATGAGGGCAATGGCTAAGTCGCGCGTTCCAGCGTGAGCCCGTACTCGATGCTGTCGATCAACGCCTGAAGTGACGCTTCGATGATGTTGCTCGATGCCCCCACGGTGCTCCATGTGTCGTGGGCCGACTGGCTGTCGATGAGCACTCTGGTCGTCGCATCGGTCCCCTTGCGGCCGTCGAGAATGCGAACCTTGTAGTCGCTGAGATGCATCTCTGCGACCTCGGGGAAGAAGGGGAGGAGCGCCTTTCGGAGCGCTGAGTCGAGTGCACTCACCGGGCCGTTGCCTTCGCCCGCGGTGTGCACGACCTCGTCCCCGATTTGGACCTTTACCGTAGCCTCGGCGAGCATGCCGCCGCCACGCCGTCGTCCAACGCCTGCTTGGAAGTCCAATACCTCGAAAGGTGGTTTGTAGTCGACTTGGTGACGAGCCATGAGTAGCGCGACCGACGCCTCGGCCGCTTCGTACGCGAAGCCCTTGGACTCGAGCTCCTTGATCTTCTCGAGCACGCGGCCGCCGTGGTCCGAGCTGACCTCGAGCCCAAGCTCTTCCGCCTTGCTCATGACGTTGCTGCGTCCGGAAAGCTCACTCACCACCACTCGCGACTCGTTCCCGACGAGAGTTGGCTGGATGTGCTCGTATGATTCGGGATGACGGCGAATCGCCGACACGTGGATGCCGCCTTTGTGGGCGAAGGCACTACGCCCGACGTAGGCCGCATGATCGTTGGGACTCAGGTTTGCGATCTCGGCAACGAAGTGTGACAGGTCGTAGAGTTGGTTGAGTTTGCCTTGAGGAAGGCACTGCAAGCCCAGTTTGAGCTCGACGTCCGGGATGATCGCGCAGAGGTTGGCGTTTCCGCAGCGCTCCCCGTATCCGTTGATCGTTCCCTGGACGTGGCGGACCCCCGCACGCACCGCGGCGACGGAGTTGGCGACGCCACATTCACCATCGTTGTGGGCATGGATGCCGAGTGGTGTGTCCGGAAGGGCCTCTCGGACCGCTTTCACGATCTCCTCGACCTCCCAGGGCATCGAGCCGCCGTTGGTGTCGCAAAGAGCTACCCGCTCGGCGCCACCGCGCGTAGCGGCTCGCAGCGTGTCGATCGCGTACTGCGCATCGGCCTTGTATCCGTCGAAGAAATGCTCCGCGTCGTAGATCACCCGCCGGTCGTTCTGCCGGAGAAAGGCCACGCTCTCCTCGACCATACGGAGGTTCTCTTCGAGGGTCGTGCGAAGCACTTGCGTAACGTGCATGTTCCAGGACTTGCCGAAGATCGTGCACACTGGTGTCTCGGCGGCGAGCAAGGTCTGAAGTTGCTTGTCGTCCTGTGCGCGAAGCTGAGCGCGACACGTCGACCCGAACGCGGCCACGATGACGTTCTTCCAATCGACATCCTTCGCCCGCTCGAAGAACTCGACGTCCTTGGGGTTCGACCCCGGCCAACCACCCTCGATGAAGGTGACACCCAGCGAATCCAAGTGCTCCGCGATCCGCAGCTTGTCCTCGCAGGACAGACTCATCCCTTCCATCTGCGTGCCATCACGCAGAGTGGTGTCGTAGATCTCTACGACCGGGTCCGAGCCACTATGTCCGCTGTTGCTCATAACTTGTGATCTGCTCGTCGAACGAGAGGAGGTATCCAAGCTGGTCGACACCCTCGAGGAGACAGTGCTTGGAGAAGGCGTCGATAGGGAACGTTGCCTCGAGCCCGTCGACGCCCGTCACGGACTGGGTCGGGAGTTCGATGGTGATCTTCGTCGACCGGTCCCGTTGAACGGCTTCCATGAGCGCCTTGTACACTTCGGCGTTGACCTCGACGGGCAGCAAACCGTTCTTCAGCGAGTTGCTCCGGAAGATGTCTGCGAAGCCGGTGGAGATGATCGCGCGGAAACCCCAACCGACCAACGCCCAAGGTGCGTGCTCGCGCGAAGAACCACTGCCGAAGTTGTTGCCGGCGATGAGGATCCGCGCACCCTGCGAAGCGGCCTCGTTGAGCACGAACTCAGGGTTGTCCGACCCGTCCTTGAGGTAGCGCCAGTCGCAAAATAGGCTGTCCCCGAGACCGTGCTTGTCGGTCACCTTGAGAAAGCGCGCTGGGATGATCTGATCTGTGTCCACGTTCTCGGCAGGGAGCGGGACTGCATGCGATGTCAGTGTGGTGAATTTGGCCATGACTCTGTCTTTCAAGAAAGGAGCAAGCTCCGCGGGTCGGTGACTTTGCCGGTGATGGCCGAGGCGGCTGCGGTGAGTGGAGATGCGAGGAAAGTGCGGCCACCCTTGCCCTGTCGTCCCTCGAAGTTGCGGTTGGAGGTGCTGACGGCGTACTGACCGGGCTCGAGATTGTCACCGTTCATCGCGATGCACATCGAACAACCGGGCTCACGCCACTCGGCGCCCGCGTCTTTGAAGATCTCATCGAGCCCTTCGGCCTCGGCCTGCTTTTTGATGTCGTGCGAGCCCGGAACCACCAGAGTACGCACACCTTCCGCGACCTTGCGGCCGCTGAACACACCGGCCGCCATGCGTAGATCACCGATACGCGAGTTGGTGCACGAGCCGATGAAGACCACGTCGATCTTCTGGCCGAGCAGGGGCTGTCCCGGCCGCAGGCCCATGTAGCCCATCGCTTTTTCGAATGCGGCTCTTTGTGAGGCGTTCTCGAATGAGTCTGCGGTTGGCATGGACTCGCCGATCTGCATGCCCATGCCCGGGTTCGTGCCGTAGGTGATCATCGGCTCGAGCTGGTTGGCGTCGATGACGACGGTCTTGTCGAAGGTCGCGCCTTCGTCCGTGCGGAGCTGGCTCCAACGCTCGACCGCAGCGTCCCAATCGGCGCCCTGCGGCACGCGGTCGCGCCCCTTCAAGTACTCGAAGGTCGTTTCGTCGGGGGCGATCATGCCCGCTCGTGCGCCTGCTTCGATGCTCATGTTGCAGACCGTCATTCGGCCTTCCATGTCGAGGTTGCGGATGGCCGACCCGGTGAACTCGATCACGTACCCGGTTCCGCCGCCCGTTCCGATCTCCGCGCACAGTGCGAGGATGATGTCCTTGGCGGTCACACCTGGCATCAGCTGGCCGTCGAGCCGCACTTCGAGAGTCTTGGCTTTGCGCTGCAGGAGACACTGCGTGGCCAAGACGTGCTCGACCTCGCTTGTCCCGATGCCAAACGCCAGGGCACCAAAGGCGCCATGGGTCGACGTATGGCTGTCGCCGCAGACGATTGTCTTGCCTGGCTGCGTGAATCCACGCTCCGGCCCGATCACGTGCACGATCCCGTTGCGGCTGTCGCCGAGAGCGAAGAGCTCCACCCCGAACTCCTTGCAGTTGGTCTCCAACTGATCGAGCTGCGCCTTCGACTGGTCGTCGATGACCCACAGCGACTTCGGAAGCGTCGGCGTCGAGTGGTCCATCGTCGCGACGGTCTTGTCCGGGCGGCGAACCTTTAGGCCGCGTTCACGGAGACCGGTGAACGCCTGGGGGGACGTCACCTCGTGAATGAGTTGCAGGTCGATGTAGAGGACCGCGGGCCTGTCCGGCTCCTGAACGACGACGTGATCGTCCCAAACCTTCTGAAATAGTGTTCTTGGTTTCATGATGCTGGTTACGCAGCGCTTCCTGCTGCCGCGCTAGCGGCTTGCGTCCCTTCTCTGATGGCGAGGATGCGGTTGATAGCCGCGATGTAGGCCTTGGCGCTCGCGACGATGACGTCCGTGTGTGCGCCGTGACCGTGGAACACCCGTGCGCGCGAGTGCTCGTATTGTGGATTGAGTTTTCCGGGCGGCGCCTCGTTGTCGTCGGTAGAGACGCGCACGCTCACCTCTCCCAGCGCGTCGATGCCTTCAGTCACCGATTGAACGGTGTACTCGAGCAGCGAGCAGGGGACGTGAACGAGGTTTTGGATGGCCTTGTACGCGGCATCCACCGGGCCGGTTCCGACTTCCGCCGATGTCTGTGTTTGACCGTCGGGCCCGGTGAGCTTCACGGTGGCCGTCGGCATACCTGTCCCGCACCCCACCTGGATGGCGTCGAGCCTCCAGAACTCCTTCGGCTGATAGAGCTCGTCACTCAACAGGGCCAACAAGTCCGCATCGGTGATGTGCTTCTTCTTGTCGGCGAGCTTCTTGAACCGCGCGAACGCCTTGTTGAGCCCATCACCGGACACGGAGTAACCGAGCTCGGTCAAGCGGTTCGCAAACGCGTGCCGCCCGGAGTGTTTCCCGAGGATGAGCTGCGTCGTACCCGCGCCCACCGTCTCCGCGCGCATGATCTCGTAGGTCTCCTCATGCTTGAGCATCCCGTCCTGGTGAGTGCCGGCCTCGTGCGCAAACGCATTCGCACCCACGATCGCCTTGTTCGGCTGTACGATCATGCCGGTCACCTTGCTCACCAACCGGCTAGCGCGCGTGAGCTGTGTAGTGTCGACGTGCGTGCCGATGCCAAAGAGGTCGCGCCGCACATGCAGCGCCATGACGACCTCTTCGAGCGAGGCATTGCCGGCTCGCTCGCCGATGCCGTTGACCGCCACTTCGACCTGGCGGGCGCCGTTGACCACTGCCGAGAGACTATTGGCCACTGCCATCCCGAGGTCGTCGTGGCAATGAACACTGATGACCGCATTATCGATGCCAGGCACGTTCTGCCGGAGCATCGCAATGCGCTCACCAAACTCCACAGGGATCGTGTAGCCGACCGTGTCCGGGATGTTCAACGTACTGGCTCCCGCCTCGATGGCGGCCTGAAGTGCTTCGTACAGGAACTCCATCTCGGTTCGGCCGGCGTCCTCGGGGCTGAACTCGACGTCGTCGCAAAAGCTTCGCGCGTACGAGACCATCTCGGTGATCTTCGCGAGCACCTCGGCCTTGCTCATCCGTAGCTTGTGCTCGCGATGGATCGGCGACGTCGCGATGAACGTGTGGATCCGGCCGCGCTTCGCCGGTGCCACAGCCTCCGCAGCCTTGCCGAGGGCGGACTCGTGCCCCCTCGCCCAGCTGCACACCGCCGGCGGCCCCGGGAGCGGCCGGCCCTCGCCGCCCGTCACGCCCACCGCGGCGGCGATGGTTTTCACGGCTCGCAAGTCATCGTCGGAAGCGGCC
>QMMB01000002.1 GCA_003647035.1 Deltaproteobacteria bacterium
TCTGACGGGTTTGGTAATCGATCGACTCGACCCAGAGGTTGCCGATCTGAATCCCTCCGTGAACGACCGAGGGGTCGGGAGTCTCGATGATCAGCGCCTCACCTTCGTCGAGCGCATACCGCCCTGCACTGCTCACCGCGCTTGGCACTCCTGCGCCGGGGATACCAAATGCGCCCGGGTCCGGCTCATTCACGTCGTTGAGCGGCCAGCCGTCGCGCGCGTCCTGCATCGTTGCTGGAATTGTCGAAAGCCGGAGGGAAAGCGCTGTCATGTCCGACACGAATTCGGTCGGCGTGAGGTGCGGCACAGGTCCGCTCATCGGACCTGCGACGACCTCGACGCTCACGCTGGCTTCAACCTCGTTGTTCCAATCGTAAAAGCCGTTGCGAAGGATGAATCGTTGGGCGCCGGGCCTGAGCTCCATCCAGTTTCCCTCGTGCCGCGTCGCACTCAGGATGATCTCGTAGCGACCATCAGGATCCACGATCAAATCTTCCGACGTCATGAAGGCCTCGCCTCCGAACGGGTTGTCGAAAACCTGCATGCTCACGTACGGCACCGTCCCCCGCTTGCCGTAGATCCGATACGTGTATTCTTCGCTGATCGGCGCGACGTTGATGTACGTAAAGTCGGGATTGTCGAAGCCCACCTTGCAGACGACGCTCGGACAACGCGAGACATGCGGATTCGCCACGTTGTGGTCGTCGGTCGCCGGCGCGTTCTGCATTTCGATCAGACGAATGATATGGCGGAGCCCTTCCGCCCGGTCGGTGCCGTCCTCCGAGGTCCGGCTGAGCACGAGCTCGCGCGAAGTCTGAAGCGCGTCGAGAAACCCTTGGAACGCGGCGTCGCTGTCCTGGGCGCGGACGCCGGGGGAAGCGAGTAGGCAGCCCAAAGCGGCCAAGGACAGGAAGGAAGCGAAGCGATTCATCAGGACCTCCAGGGGAGAGTTCTAGCAAGGAGGCCCACCCAAACGCCAGCACGGACACGGGCACTGACACGGGCACTGACACTGACACTGGCACTGACACTGACACTGACACTGGGGCCCCGCCCCGTGGGCCCTGCGCAGCAGCGACTCTATGGGGTGGACAGCCCGCCTCCTCGGCGGTACCCGTACGTGGAGGAGGGATCGACATGTCTGAGCCCGCACGCGAAATCAGCCAAAACGCGTCGCCTTCACAAGCGATCACGTCTCTCGATCTCCGCATGATGCCGCGCGATGAGGTGGTGGCTCTTTACCATCGGCTCGAAGCACCACCCTTCGAAGAGATGCACGGCGAGTTTGCCGCTTCGTTGCTCGATCAAGGCACTGCGCGTGGCTTCCTGCTCAGCGCGTTTGCGGTAAACATGACGGGCCGCTGGCTTTGCAAGGCGTTCGAACCGACCGGTCCGACCGATGGGCACGGGTACAACAGCTTCATGACACCACGCGGGGTGCGACGCGGGACGAGGATGCGAACCCACCTGGGGCCCTCCAAGTTGCCCAACGACACGGGAGACGCGTTCCATCTGGAGTATTCCCATTTCAACGACCTCAAACGGGGCGGCCCCGCAGGCGCGTATCTACGCACGATGTTCGACGAGGTCCGCAAAGCCGGCCCGGGTCTGTACCTGGGCATCGGCCGCGTGGGATTCACGGAAAAGGCGAGAAGCGACCTACACCCCTTCATCCTCGAGGGCCCAGTCGCCCCATTCGTCAGCCCGGGAGGCTAGCCGCCAGAGCAGAAGTGCTCGTAGTCGATGTAGTCGGTGATGGTCGGATGATCGCCGCAGACAGGGCAGTCCTTGTTACGACGGAGCTTGAAGGTGCGGAACTGCATTTGTAGCGAGTCATATTGTAGGAGTCGTCCGACCAGTGGGTCGCCACGCTCGAGGATAATCTTGACCGCCTCGGTCGCCTGAAGGGTACCGATGGCGCCCGGGAGAACACCGAGAACGCCTGCCTCGGCGCACGAGGGCGCGAGATGAGGCGGTGGCGGCTCCGGGTACAAGCAGCGGTAGCACGGACCCTGGCGCGGCCAGAACGTGGTGACTTGGCCATCGAAGCGGAAGATCGAGCCGTGGACCACCGGTATGTCCTTCCACACGCTCGCGTCGTTGACGAGATAACGGGTGGCGAAGTTGTCGAGTCCATCGACGATGACGTCCCAGTCCTGATCAAAAATACGATCCACGTTTTGGCGCGTGAGGCGCTCGTTGAATGGAATGACATTGACGTCGGGGTTGAGGTTTTCGATCGTGCGCTTGCCGCTTTCGACCTTGGACACGCCCACGCGGTCGAGGCCATGCAACACCTGACGCTGCAGGTTCGACTCGTCTACGGTATCCCCATCGACGAGACCGATCGTGCCGACGCCCGCGGCCGCAAGGTAGAGGGCTGCCGGTGAGCCGAGCCCGCCTGCGCCGAGCAACAGCACGCGCCCCTGCAACAACTTGGCTTGACCCTGCTCACCCACCTCGGGCAGCAACAGATGCCGCGAGTATCGGGTCAGCTGTGCGTCGGTGAATGCAAAGGGCTGCGTCGTTGGGAAGCCCTGGTCCTTCCACTCATTGAACCCGGGGTTCGCCGACTCGACGTTGGTGTACCCGAGGTCGAGGAGAACCTTCGCCGCAAACGCGGAACGAATACCCCCAGCACAGATCGTGACGATCTTCGCGTCCCTGTCGGGCAGCCGCGAACCCGCCTGCATCTCGAGAAAGCCTCGCGGGATGTGAAGCGCGCCCGGCACGTGACCTTGTCGCCACTCATCCTTTTCGCGCACATCGACCAGGATCAGATCATCGCTCGCTTCGAGGCGCTCCTTCAGGTCCTCGAGGGAGACCTGCCGAATGGCGGCCTTCACCTCCTGGAGCAGGTCAGCATATGTCTTTGCCATGCCCGCCAATATGTAACTTCTGGCTGTTTCGTCAAGGCTAACGGGGCTTTAGCTCCTATACAGCAGTTTTCGCATCGGTTTTGTCGGGTATTTCTGCCGCGGGCTGCTGCCCTAGGCCGCGCGGCGGAGGACGCCCTGGTCGAGCGCATACCCCCGCAGGGCACTTCGAAGCCGTTTCCGGCCTCGGTGAAGACGGGACATCACCGTCCCCACGGGGCAGGCCAGCTGGTCTGCGGCGTCCTGATACGAGAGATCGCGGAGGTCCACGAGCTCCACGGCTTCACGAAACTCGGGTCGCAGGGCGCGCAGGGCGGCGGCTACTTCGTCGCCAAACCCGTCGTGGACGGCGCGGTGGCTGGTCCGGCTCGCGCTACGCAGCTCGTCGAGCGCCTCCTGCTCGCGCTTCTTTTTGCGATAGTGGTTGATGTAGGTGTTGAACAGAATGCGTCGCGTCCACGCGCGAGCGTTGGTCCCCGGGCGAAAGCTCGCACGCGCTTGCCAGGCGCGTGCCAGCGTTTCTTGGACTAGGTCGTCGGCAAGGGCGGTGCCTCGAGCCAGCCGAAGGGCAGTTCGGCAAAGCTCGGGCACGCAGGGCAGAATTTCGTCGTTGTAGTGTTCTTGGCTCTGCATCGGGGTGGTCTCCACCTCGACGTCATTGCAACGGCGGTGCCATCCCAGAAACCCAAGTGATTTAGGCCGAACGTGGGTGCGCGGGCGTCAGCTTGTCCCCCGAGTGACACGGTGTCGTGTCACTCTGTCGCCGGGTCGTCCGCCCAGTGGCCCTGTTGGCGAGCCAACACCAGAGGCACCGCATCCGCAACTTCGGACGCGATGAGACCCCGGTCCCCGACCGAGGCCTCCACTCCCGCAAGCGCGTGCAAGAGCGCACCCGCAATCGCCGCGTCGATGGGCGAGAGGGTCATTGCGAGCGCACCGACCACGCCGCTCAGGACGTCGCCCGTCCCGGCAACCCCAAGCGCCGGTGTTCCCTCCGCGCACACGCGCAGCTCATCCGCACCGGCGACAATGCTGCGCGCACCTTTCAAGATCACGACCTGGCCTGAGATATTCGCGAGCGCCTCGGCAGCCGCAAAGCGATTCGCTTGAATGTCGGGAGTCGATTGGCCCAGCAAGCGGGCCGCCCCGCCGGGATGCGGCGTGAGAATCCGGGGCGCCCGGGCGCCCTTCAGCGCAGCGAGACCGTCCTCGGCAACATGGGTCAGTCCGTCGGCGTCGATGACGGCAGTGACTGGAGCATGCAGCGCGAAGGCGTGCGCCCACGAACGTCCGAGCTCGTCCAGCCCAAGTCCCGGACCGACCACGACCGCACGCTTCCCTTCGCAGAGCGACTCGACGCCGGCTTGGTCTGCGTCCGGCGGAAGAGCAGTCGTCATCAGCTCGATCACTTTCTCTTCGAGCGCAGCACGTGCATCGGCCCGCGCCCCGATCGTCACCAGCCCCGCCCCTGCGCGAAACGCCGCCCGCCCTGCGAGCACTGCCGCGCCGGTCTTGCCCGGCGCCCCACCGATCACGAGCAGGTGGCCGTTGGTCCCCTTGTGCGCATCCCCCGCACGCGGCGCGATGAGCGTGCCGAGGTCGCCCCTCGCCCAGAGGCTCGCGCCGGACGAGCCCCCTACGGGGACGCCGATGTCGGCCACGTGCACGTCGCCCGCATGCTCCACACCTGGAAACTGATGAAGGCCACGCTTGTGGCCGGCAAACGTCACGGTCAACGCCGCATGCGGCGCGATACCGAACACCGCTCCGGTGTCGGCATCGAGCCCACTCGGGAGGTCCAGCGACACGAGTGGTGCAGACGCTTCATCCATCGCCGCAATTGCAACCGCGTAACCGCCGGCCACCGCCCGGTCGAGGCCCGTGCCGAAGAGGCCGTCGACGACGAGGGTCGCGCTTCGGAGGTGCTCCCCGATCGCCTCTGCGTGCTCCGGGGAAACCTCGATCGTCTCGACGCCAAGCTTGCCAAGAAGCGCCCAGTTGCTCTGCGCATCACCACGCAGCCGAGACCCGTCCCCGATCAGAACCGCAAGGGGCCGGTGTCCCTGAAGCGCCAGACGTCGCGCCATCACCCAGGCATCTCCGCCGTTTTGCCCCGGTCCTCCGAGGAGCACGACACGCCCGAGGCAATCGCCGAAGACCTCGCACACGGCCTGGGTTGCGCCACGCCCGGCGTTTTCCATCAGCACCAGACCAGGGACGCCAAGCTCCTCCATGGCCGCGCGATCCACATCGCGCGACTCGTCGCGTGTAAGAAGCGGTTGCACCATTGGATTATGCCCTAGGCGGCCCGCGTCACAAAGCGACGACGTCCGTCGCCGAATCGGTGGCCGCGAGGGACCGAACCCTTGAAACTCCTCGAATTGTTCGTTGGCACGGACCCTGCTTTGTCCTCGTCGCACGTGGAGGACGCCCCATGACCGCCAGCGAGGAACACGGGCCCCTAGCTTGGATGGCCAAGAACAGAATTGCGTCGAACGTGCTCATGCTGATCTTCGTCGTTGGTGGAGTCGTCGCGCTTGGAACGAGCATCAAGCAAGAGGTCTTCCCCGAGGTGGAGCTCGAGCAAGTCGTCGTGGTCGTGCCCTACCCGGGGGCCAGCCCGGCGGAAGTCGAAGACGCGATCGTGCTAGCCGTGGAAGAGGCCGTGCAAGGTGTCGACGGCGTCAAGGACGTGCGCTCCGTCGCGAGCGAGGGCTCCGCGATGGTGACGATCCAGCTGCTGCTCGGTACCGACAGGCGGCAGGCGCTGAGCGACGTCAAGAGCGTCTTGGGTCGAATCTCGTCGTTCCCGGCCGATGCCGAGCGACCGAACATCAAGCTGCTATCCACCCGGCGACAGGTGATCTCCCTCGTTCTCTACGGAGACGTAGAGGAAACCACCCTTCGTACAGTCGCGAACCGCGCTCGCCGCGACCTACTCGGCGACAAGCGCATCACCAGCGTCGAGCTGTCCGGAGTGCGCCCTCTCGAGATCAGCATCGAGGTGCCTCAAGCGAACCTGCGCAAACACGGCCTGACCCTGTTCGGCATCGCGCAACGCATCCGAAGCGCGTCGGTCGAACTGCCCGGCGGCTCGGTGCAGACGGACGCCGGCGAGGTCCTGCTCCGCACCGCCGAGAGGCGCGACGACGGGCACGAGTTTGCTGACATCGTGGTTTTGAGCCGGCCCGACGGCTCACAGGTACGGGTCGGGGATATTGGCCGCGTCAAAGACGGGTTTCGCGAGAACCATCAGAAGGCCACCTTCGACGGCAAGCCCGCTGTGATGATCAACGTCTTCAGAGTCGGCGACCAAACGCCCCTAGAGGTAGCCGCGGCGGTCAAGGAGCAAGTGGCCGGTCTGAAGCAACAGTTGCCCAAAGGCCTCGAGGTTGCGACATGGGTCGACCGCTCTGAGATGTACGAGACCCGAATCGACCTTCTCCTCCACAACGGCCTGGTGGGTCTGCTGCTGGTCTTGTTGACGCTCGGACTCTTCCTCCAGGCGCGCCTAGCGTTCTGGGTGACACTCGGCATCCCCGCATCGTTCGCGGGCTCGCTCCTGCTCTTTCCCATCGCCGACGTGTCGATCAACATGCTGTCGCTGTTCGGCTTCATCTTAGCCCTCGGCATGGTGGTCGATGACGCGATCGTCGTCGGCGAGGCGATCTACAAACAGCGGGCCGAAGGAAAACCTCGTCTGCGGGCAGCCATCGATGGGGCCCGAGAGGTGGCGAAGCCCGTCGTCTTTTCGGTCCTCACGACCTGCGTAGCGTTCATGCCGATGCTGTTCGTGCCGGGCGTCGCCGGAAAATTCTTCCGAGTCGTCCCCGTGGTAGTCATCGCGGTCCTCTTGATGTCGCTCGTGGAGTCGCTCTTCGTGCTGCCCGCGCACCTGTCCCACACGATGCCCTGGTGGCTGCGGGTCATCCTGCTTCCGTACCTGTGGCTAATGGAACGACTCGCAAAGCTGGACATGCCGCGCCGGCTCGAGCGACACGTCCGTCACTTCTACGCGCCGTTTCTAGCGAAGGTGCTGCAATGGAGATACTTCACGGTCTCGGCGGGTCTGGCGCTTTTCATCCTGACGGCGGGGTTCGCAATCGGCCGTCTGCCGATCACCTTCATCCCGAAACTCGAGGGGGACCTGGTCACGGTGCAAGTCCGCATGCCGTCCGGCACCCCGGCGTGGGAAACCGAACGCGCCGCGAATCACATCGCGACGGCGGCACGTCTGATCATGGACGTCGAACGCGTGAACAGCAAAGACATGAAGGGCGTGTCGCGTGGGCTGTTTACGCAAGTGGGCGCCAAAGTCTCGGTAGGGGCTGACTCCAACGGGCCGGCGAGCAACGAGGGCAGTCACCTTGCCACGGTCATGGCGTATTTGGTGGACGCCGATGATCGCGACATCCAGACTGACGAATTCGTTCGACGGTGGCGCATGGCGGTCGGCGAAATCGCGGGCATCGAGTCGATGGTGTTCTCCTTCGGCGACGGAATTCGGGCAGGGCGACCGATCCACATCGAGCTCCTGCACGACGATGTCGAAACTCTGGAGACGGCAGCGCGTCGGCTCGCCTATGACATCAGCGCCTACAGCGGTCTGGGTGACATCGAGAGCGGGGTCACGCGGGGCAAAGAGCAGCTCGATTTCCAGTTGACGGACCTCGGGTTGGCTCAAGGACTCACCGAGCTCGACCTTGCTCGCCAGGTCCGCGGAGCCTTCTTTGGCGCCGAAGCGGTTCGCCAACAGCGTGGCCGGGACGAAGTTCGTGCGTACGTACGGCTGCCGCTCGACGAGCGACGCTCCCTCTACAACGTCCAACAGCTCGTCATCCGGACACCTCGGGGCGGAGAGATGCCGGTCGCGCAGGCGGCGCGGGTGTCCCGGGGAAGGGCATACACGGCCATCCACCGCATCAACGGCCGACGGAGCATCGCCGTCACGGCTGGCCTCGCGCATCGAGGAGCCAATGCCGGCTCGATTGCGGACAGCATTCTCGAAAGCGAGCTCGCTCAGCTCCTCGGGGGCGTCCCGGGACTCGACTACCGCCTGGGTGGGGAGCTCGAGCGCCAAGCGGATGCAATGGGTTCGCTATTGATCGGGTTTCTCGTGGCGCACATCGTCATGCTGTCGATTCTCGCGGTGGCTTTCCGAAGCTACCTGCAGCCGCTCCTAGTGATGTCAGCCATTCCCTTTGGCATGATCGGCGCCGTGTGGGGGCATGCCTTGATGGGGGTCGACATCAGCCTCGTGAGCATGATGGGGCTCGTCGCGCTGTCGGGCGTCGTTTGCAACGACTCGCTCATTCTGATCGATGCGGTCAACCAGAATCGGGATGCAGGAATGACGCCGACGGACGCTCTGATCAAAGGTTGCACGCGCCGCTTTCGTCCGATTGTCTTGACCTCCCTCACCACGTTCTTGGGCCTGGCGCCCATCATCGTGGAGACCTCGGCGCAGGCGAGCTTCCTGGTCCCGATGGCGGTGTCGCTCGGCTTCGGCATCCTCGCGGCGACCTTCATCATGCTGCTGATCGTGCCTTCGTGTTACCTGATTCTGGAGGACCTGATCGCAACCACCGAGAACTTCTTCGACCGCCTGCGCGAACGGCCGACGCTGATCCCCCCGCAGATCCATGACCTCACACGAGAGCCCGCCGAGTAGGCAAGTGGTCGGCCCATCACAAGGGAGAAGACCCATGTTCAGGATCCAGCAAGTAACGGTGGCGCTGGTCGTGGTGTTAGTGGTCTTTCACGGCGCCGAGGGTCCAAACGCCCTATGCTCCGCCCATGGACCCAAAGACCCCCTCCGACTCGTTTACCGAGATGACTGAGCTCGTCCTGCCGCAGCACACCAACGCGATCGGGACCGCCTTTGGTGGCGTGATCATGAGCTGGATCGACATCTGTTGCTCGATCGCCGCCATGCGGCACTGCGGACGTGTGTCTGTCACAGCGCGCGTCGACGCGCTCGAGTTCAGGGCGCCAATCAAGGTCGGCGACGTGGTCCGGTTGACCGCCCGCCTCAACGCCGCGTTCACGAGCTCAATGGAAATCGGAGTGCTCGTGGAGCGAGAGGATGCTCGAACCGGCGAACGAACCCTGTGCGCCAATGCCCGCGCCACCTTCGTCAACATCGGAGAAGACGGTAGGCCCTGCCCCGTCCCGCCCCTCCTTGCTGAAACCGAGGAAGACCAGCGCTTGGCGGCGGAGGCTACCGAGCGCCGAAGCGAGCGTCGTTCGGCTTAGGCAACACTCCGGCGCAGCCACGGCTCGCCACGCCGAAGTGACGTCTGTCGTCGACTTCTGATGACGACCGTCGTCATTTTCGCTGAACCGCTTCCGTGGCGCACGCAATTACAGCGTTTTTTCGCTGGCACGTGCCCTGCAGGGGAAGCGCACATGGATGCTGCGAGAAAGATGTCGCCAGCCTATCTCCGCCCCGCGCCGGTGGCCCCCCTCGGCGAAGTTGGGCAAAGCGAGCGACGCGGGTCGCTCCGCCAGGCGGCCGTGAGACTCGACCGTTTAGCCCGGGCGGTCGGCGAGAGCGAGACCGCACGTGCGTTCCTGGTTTGGCAGGGCTTGGTCCGTGGACGGCTGACCTTGGTCGATTGGTTCGACGTCGACGGTCGGCGGTTCATCCTCGTCAAACCCAACACGGTCCGATCAGGCTGTGCGTGTGGGCTCACCACGCGCGAACAGGAGGTGGCGATGAGCGCGGCGTTAGGCGAGAGCAGCAAGCTCACCGGGTACCGCTTGGGGATCAGCCCGTCACGCGTGTCCACCCTTCTCAGAGCGGCGATGCGAAAACTCGGCGTCCGAACGAAGGCTCAGCTCGTGGTGATGGTCAGAGTGCTGGTTTTTCCACCTCAAGCGGCGCACTCACACAGTGGGTAGTCGCAGCAGTCTCGACCGGGTACTCTCGGAGCGCCTGATGTCAGCAACGGAGAACCCAGACCCGTGGCCGCGTATGCGCGCAATCGTGGCAGCGGTCGTGACCGGGCTCCACGGCGGACGCTTCATCGAGGAGACGTTGGAGGCGCTATGCGTCCAGCTCGGAGCAACCTCCGCCTGGAGCACCTTGGAGACGAAAGGCGGTGCGGGGCCCATGCATCGCTCGCGGACAGCCGGTTTCCGGGGCGTGCCGCCCGCCGTGCTCGCACAGCACGTGACGGAGATGTTGAGCCGGGTGCAGACGGAGCTCAAGACCGTCGCGGGCCCAGTGCCGTACACGCCGACCGGGTCGTTCGTTGCCACACCGCTTTGGTCCCGACCGACCGCATCACGACGGAGCCGCAGCCTCATCGGAGTGATGTACTTGGAGTTTCCGGGGCAAGAAGGCGAGCAAGCGTCCGTTCTCGAGTTCGTCGAATGCGTCGGCGCCTTGCTGGGTGGGATGATCGCGCAGCAGACCTTGATCGAGGCGACGAAAGAAGACCTCCGCGTCGAGCGCGCCAAGGACCACAACGAGCACCACCTCAGCCTCGACGAGCTTCTGTCGTGCGAGAGCATGACGGCGATTCGCGATGAGCTACGAGCCGCCATCGAGGGAAAGGCATCCATCATGATCTTGGGCGAGTCAGGAACCGGCAAGACTCAGCTCGCCACCGCGTTTGCGCGGGCCAGCAACAGGGAGCCCATCGTGCGGGCGACGCTCGGTCTAGCGGACGACTTGAACACGATCACCTCGGAGCTTTTCGGACACGAGCGAGGGGCGTTCTCGGGGGCAATTTCCAAACGGATGGGCCTGGTCGAGTACGCCAACAAGGGGACGCTGATCCTCGACGAGGTGCTCAACCTTCCCCGCCACGCTCAGCAGCTGCTCCTCGATTTCACACAGTTCGGGTCGTATCGGCCACTCGGCTACCAAGGGCGCGAGCCGAAGCACGCCGATCTACGTTTGATCTCGGTCACCAACGGCGACATCGCACAGGCCATCTCGGACAAGCGCTTTCGCCAGGATCTCTACTACCGGCTCGGCACGGTCCCAATCGTCCTGCCACCACTGCGCGACCGGCGCGAAGACATCCCCAAGATCGCCATTCGCTACTTGAACCGGACTGACGGCACGACCGACTGGGAGTTGGACAAGGGCGCCCACGACCTGCTGACGGCACCACACCTGCACTGGGGTGGAAACATTCGCGAGCTCGAGGCTGTCCTGGAGCGCGCCAGAAACCGCCTCCGTGCAGGCGAGACAACGGACCCTGTGATCGAGATCCGTCACCTAGACGTCGGGGGTGAACACCCGGTCGGCGGAGCTCCCGCGACACCGGCCGCGCCGTCGACGAGCGGATCGCCTGGCAGCGAGATCGAAGGCCGTTGGAAGCAGCTCGCCGAGCAAAAAGAGGGGCTCGACGTCCTCGAGAAGGGGATCATCGAGGACGCGCTCGGGGCGTGCGAGGGCATCGTTGCGCGCACCGCTCGAATACTTGGCGTTCCGCGCACCGGGCTCATCAGCCGGATGGCGACGCTCGAGATCGACCCCGAGAAGTTCAAGCATCCGGGACGATAGAGCCGGCCTGATGGCCGTCGCCCAGCTGTGGAGATGACGTTCGCCGTCGCGTTCTCGACGACGAGCGTCGTCACGGAGGAGGCGAGCAGACGACCGTCTTGCGAAACCATTGTGTTTTCCGGTTGGCATGATCGCTGCACCAAGAGTCCGCGACGCGGCGCTGATGGGAGCTGCGAATTCAATCAGAAGGACGTCGCCATGCAAAACACACTCACAAAGAGATCCTGCAGAGCCGCCGCGCTCATTGTGGGCAGCGCCCTTGGGCTTCTTGCAGGATGCGGTTTTTCGCTCGATCCCGGTCAAATCGATCCTAGCTCGATCGTCGATCCCGGGTGCCTCGAAGGCGCGCAGATCGAGCTCGTCCGGTACTCCACCCGCTGCGAGCAGAAGGGCGCGAAGTCCGTGCGTGCGGAGGTCGGCGACGGAATGGAGTTCTCCCCCGAGCAGGTCAGGTCGCTCGAGTCGCCCTGCGCCGAGGGCCCGAATCCTGGAATAGAGATCCATCTCGATCACGGACTCGGAAGCCTCATCTTCGACTTTTCCAATGTGACCCAGGCCGACCGTTTCCCGAACGCAGACTTTGAGGGATACGTGATCGACATCGTGCTCCGGGATCACAACGCGCTCCTCGTCGGCGCGCGCGTCGATACCGAGCAGACCAACGTCGAGGTCGAAGACATCGATATCTCGTTCGAGCCAACGCGGATCGATGTGAATTTCGAAGGCGTTTCCTACGACGACCGCGGATTCGTCAAGATCGACCTCCACTTCGCAGGCGCCCGCCCGAGACCGGACGCAGGCAACTGAGCAAAGCCGCACCAACCCCAACCTACGCCCGGGAGAAATCATGAAATGCTCGCCTCTGTTGGTCCTCGTCACTTCACTCGCACTCGCTCACGTGCCAGGCGCTTCCGCCGAGGTCGGTGATTGGGCGGTCGTCCCGGCGACGAACGGCGAGATGCCGGCGTTCATGGAGCGTGTGGTGGCGGACGTCACTCGCGAGCTCGAGCGATATGGTCGGCACGTCTGGCATTCCCACGCGGCGGCGGTGCGGTTCCAGGAGCAAGGCTCCTCTGCGGCCGTCGGCATCGCGAAGGATGCGCTCGAGAAATGGGACCAACATTCGCGTGCAGCCATTCGAGCACTGACCAGGGGCGACCATGCAACGGCTTTCAGTCGCCTCGATCAGGCGGAGCGATTGTCTCGAAGCGCGACCGAAGACATCAACCGGAGCCCCGAGCGGGCGCTGCGGGTTCTTGATACGTGCCTCTACAAGGTGCGCGCTCTGCTGGAAACAGACGAGGCGGCGAGCGCCGCGGCTCATGCCTCCGAATGTGTGGTCTTGGTGCCGAACGTAGAGCCCGCGACGCTCATGCATCCCCCGCGGGTGCTGGCGCTCTACCAGCGGGCGCGCGAGCAGGGGCGCGCTCGGGCGGCGACCCTGGTCGTCGAGAGTGCTCCCCCCGGTTGCATCGTGCGCGTCAATGGAGTGCGCTTCGGCGAGACGCCACTCAAAATCACGACACTTTCGGTCGGTGAGTACGGTGTGCAGGTCGAATGCGACGGTACCGGGCGCGGGCGAATTCATTCGACGAAGGTTGGCCCGGGAACGACGAAGCAAGTCGTGGACGACCGCTTCGATCGCACCGTTCGGACCGAGCCGATCTTGCGCCTCGAATATCCAAGGGAGCGCCGCAACGGCTGGCGGGCCAACGACGCGAGAGACATCGCCGAGCTGCTCCCCGCCCACACGATTGTCATCGTCTCCGCGCTCACGGCGGATACGGTCGCGGTCGGGCTCGTCACCCAAACCGGCAGTCGGCAAGGATGTAGCCTCATCCCCGCAACGGCGGAAGGCCCAAGCCGCGAGGCGTTGGCCGTCGCGATTCGCAGGCTCATCGAGGGAAAGTGCGGCGACGTTTCGGTATCCAGGCGCGATACAGCCGCGCTGTTCAATCCTGGAATTTAGCACTATCATTGTCGGGCACGTGTTGTGACTTGGTGGTCAGCAGCATACTGCGTTGACCATGTCGAAAGTGCGCTCCCAGACTTCCCTGAGCGACGTCATCGGTGAGGATTTCGGTCCATATCGCTTGGTCCGGCGTTTGGGCGTGGGGGGCATGGCGGAAACCTTCGAGGCCATCCGCCGCGGGCCGAGCGGGTTCGCACAGCACGTGTGCCTCAAGCTGGTGCTCCCCTTCTTCCGGGACAACGAAGACTTCGTGAGGCTGTTCGAGCGGGAAGCACGGCTCGCGGCCAAGTTGCGGCACAGCAACATCGTCGGCGTGATCGACTTCGGCGAGATCGACGGGACACCCTACATGGCCCTCGAGCTCGTAGACGGGGCAGACCTGCGAGTGCTACTCGACGCACAGGACGGTACACGCCTGCCGCACGAGCTAGTCGCGCTCTTCGGACATGACCTCGCCGCGGCCCTCGAACACGCCCACGCTCCAGGTGCCGGAAGAGATGCCGACGGATCCGAAATCGACGCGATCGTACATCGAGACATCTCGCCAGGGAACGTGCTCGTCAGCCGCCGAGGCGAGGTCTTGCTCTCCGACTTTGGGGTCGCGAAGGCGATCTCGGGTACCTCGCGCAAACAAAGCGCGGTGAAGGGGAAGATCCCCTATATGTCGCCGGAGCAGCTTCGGGCGGAACCGCTCGACGGGCGCGCTGACTTGTTCGCACTCGGCGTGGTGCTGTTCGAGGCGCTCGGAGGACAGCGTCCCTACGACGGAGCCCACGACCCTGCGACCATCATGTTGACCCTGTCCGGCGACCATCCGTCGCTGCATGGACTCGCGCCGGATGCGCCCCCTGAGCTGTGCGACGTGATCGAGAGTTTGCTCCGGCCCGACCGCGACGAGCGACCCGAGAGCGCCTCCGTATTGATCGATCTCCTCGACGAGTTCGTCCCGTCCCAGCGCGCGCGTCGAAAGGTCGGGAAGCTCGTCGCCGACTGCCGCGCCGCGGAAGACCGTCTCAGCAAGAAAGAGGCACTGGCCCTGGCAGCCCCTACCAAGGTGACCGACCCTCGCCCGAGACAAGGCGGCACCGGAGCTGAGCCGACCGGCGGCGCCCCCTCGATGGCGGGCGCCACCCCACTCGGTGCGCAGGATCCTGGGTCCGGGGCCCGGACGAAGCGCGGCTTCGGTCGAGCGCTGGCGGGCGTGCTGCTCATGGCGGGCGTTGTCGCCGGAGGGGCGGTGGCGCTTTGGCCGGCAGAACCGACCACCGTCCAAGTGGACGCCGAAAGGGAATCGAGCGCGAACGACGTGCTCGGCAATACAGAGGGCGAGGCCGAGAGCCAAACCGAGGACAAAACCGAGGACAAAACCGAGAAGGCCACGGACGACGCCGAGACGGCGGGAGCGGCGCCCTCGGTCGACGCTACTGGCCCCGCAAAGCCGATAGCCATCCCGCCCCGCCCCGCGCGCCTCACCGTCGTGGTCTTCCCTTGGGGACAGGTCTGGGTGAACGGCAAGCCGTACGGCCCTGCGCCACTGAAGAACGAACCTCTCAAGGCCGGCCGATACAAGATCAGCGCCGGTCAGCAAAGCCCTTTCAAAACACAGACCGTTCGCCTCCGCGCGGGCCAACGCAAGACCGTGGAGTTCGATCTGACCAAGTGATGCCGTGCCGCTTCGGTCAGTCGCGATACCGGGCGTCGACCAGCGCCCCCAGGGCGACCTTCGCGCTCGAGCGTTCGTAACCGTAGACTCCGATCAGAACTTGAAGGGCTTGTTGGGCCGCCTCGCGCTCTTCCTGGTCGAGCGTATCCTCGTCTTTCAGGAGCGCGACGATGGCCTGCCCGATCTCGCCCACCTGCCCGTGGCGGTCGTCGAAGTACGCCTGTCGCAGCTGCTCGATGTAGCGCGGAAAGAGCGCCTCGTAGTCGACGTCTTGCTCCGGATGGTCGATGGCCCACGCGGCGACCCCGCTCAGCAACTCGTGGCGGAACGCCTTATCGTCGTCCGCGCCCAGTTTCTCTTCGACGCTTTTCATCAGATCGACGTCCGCGTCTTCGTCCTTGCCGGTGACCGGGTTGAAGATTCGCTCCTTTTTCACCCAGTGCGAGACGTGGGTCATGTAGCGATCAAAGAGTCCGAGATGGCTATGCTCGTCGATCAAGCCGCTGGCAGCACGGAGCTCGCCCTCCACGATGTCGAGCCACCGCTCGTGCACGACCTCGACGAAAGCGCCGTGGTCGCGATAGGCACCGTCGGGCTGCTCTTTCAGGAACTCGTAGTCGTCGCGATCACAAAACTCGGCAAGACGGGTCAGGAACGTCACAGGCGAGACGCATGGCTCCTCGAAATCAGCGGCAGCGTCGAGGAGGAGCATTCGAATCTCACGCGGCGAGGCGCCGTTGATGCCTTCGTAGTCCGACGAAGCACCTCCCTGCAGCTCGACCTCCTCGATGCCGCCGGCGAGGATCTTCCCCTGATCGGCTTCGAAACGTGCCGGCACGAGCCCGTCCGCCAAAAGGTCCGCCTTTTCCAACGGCGTCAGTGATGCCGCGATGGTTCCAAGATCGCTATCCGTGAACTGCGAAGCATCGGGTTTCCGGAGCCTCGTGAGCACCGACCAGAGTGCGGCCACATACGTCGTATGGGGCGCGACGTGCTTGGGGATCTGGGGAACGAGCTGACCGTCGTAGATTTCGCGTTCGCGATGCACATCGAGCAGATACGCCATGCGAATGCGAACGATGCGGCCGCGGAACGAGTTGTGCTCTGGATGCTGGCGAAATGCGCTCATGTGAAGCTCGTTCGAGCTTGCGACCATCACGGCGTTGATCGGCAGATTCGACATCGGCAGTGATACCTCGCCGTTCTCGATGGCCAGGAGCAAATACTTCCATGCTTCGAGAGGCCGCTTGAGCAAATCGCTGAACTCCACGATGCCGCCTGACGCGTCCACCAACTCGCCCATGGGCTCGAACAGCGTCAACGCGCTCAGCGACGCTGGCAACGACTCGATCGACCGGTCCGCGGTGATTTGGCGCTCCGACGCATCGACCGACATCTGCGGACCGATGGTCACCGCACCCACGCGGTAGCGCCGCGAGATGTAAAAGCGCTCGACCTGAATGTGCGCAAGAACTCGCTCGAGATCGCCTCGGTACGCGGTGAGGAGTGCCTGGAAAATCTGCTGGTTCTTCCGGCTGAGTTGGCCGGTCCACACCCAATCGGGCGCTGCTTCGGGAAGGCCGGCTTCCTCGTACACGTTCGCGATCAACGGCTGCCGCACGTCGCGTGGCAGCAACAACAGCGGATGCTCTCGAACCGAGCTCTCCAGCTTGGCGATGATCCGATCGTCGGGAAGATGCGCGAAGGAGTCACCCTTGCCGAACTCGTCCGACGAGGTACCGAAGCCAATCCCGCCCCCCTCGTGCGTCCGAGGAAAGATCCATGAGAACCGATAGAGAGAACCGGCGTCCGTGTCGGAATAGGCCTCGAGCCCGCGCATCAAGCAGGCGGTAAAGGTCGATTTCGCACTGCCGTTCGGCCCGTGAAGGAGCACCAAGCGGTTGGCGCGACCTTCCCGCTCGAACCCGTCGAGAATCCGATAGAACGCCTCCTGCGCCGCCTCGTTCCCCGCCAGGCGATCGCGGAGCCTAAGCTCGGCCTGATGCCCGCTATCTTCGAGGCCGAACTCGAGGTCGAAGAGCTTCCAGCGCTTGAGGCTCCCGGCAGGCCGCTCGACTTCGTACGAGCCGAAGAAGTCCATGCAGTCCTTGAGATATCTCGCCGCGTCGCGGGTGTGCCCACGTGGGTCGTCCTGCACGAGGTCCAAGTACTCCCCGAACGAGAGCACTCGCTTCTGGGTCTCGAACTGCGCCTTGACCTCCTCACGGATCGTCTCGAACGCAGTTTTGAGTCCCCCCTCGCCCATCTCATTCCACCTTGAGTTGCATCGCCACCGTTCGCGTCTCGAGGATACAGTTTTCTTCGGTGCACATGGCAAAGGAAACGTCGCAGGTCACTTCGTGTTCGCCCGCAGCGGACGGCTCCACAGCCGCGAGGAAGCGTACTTTGTCCTCGCTGAACTCTTTCGCGTCGTCTTTGCCGAGCTCGTTCTTCTCCAGCGCGACACCCGGAGCCGCCCTCAGTTCGACCCGGATCGGGTACTCCTGGTTGACATGCCACTCGCCCCGGCCCTCGAGCGCGATCTCCACCTGACCCGCTTTGCCGATGGCATACCCGGACTGGCCCGAAGCGGATGAAACTGGAGCGACTGAAAGCAGGAACGAACCGGTTTCGATGCTTGGGCCCACAGGCGCGTCGGCGGCCTTCTCTGCGGTCGCGGCTTTGGCCGCCACGTGATCGTGCTGGTGCTGAGAGTGGTCGTGCTCGCTCGCCTTGGGCGCTGGGGCGCCCCGCTCGCATCCGGCCAGCCCTGCCAAGGAAGAGGTGAGGGACAAAATCAAAACTAGAGGCCAAATACGCATCTGCATCACTCCGTGCTTAGTCTACGATGGGGACGGAGGTTACGTCGAACTCCAAGCTAGGGCTCGATTACCTCGACTTCGGTGTGGGAATCCCTCACCGGCTGGCGAAGGAAAAATTCGACTTTGTCCCGGACGGCCCCGGAATCGGGCGACAGGTGCCAGTGCGCGATGAGGTCGGGCGACCCCGCGACGGCCTCCCATTTGATGAACGCCACGAACGAGTTGTGAAGAAGCCGGTCCTCGTTGGCCCGGACACTCTGGTACCCGGCCTCGTCGTCCCGGACGCGCAGCACGAGCTCGGTCGAGGAGGTCCCCTTGAGCCGATCCCGGATCCTGACGGTAAGCCGATAGGCCGATCGTCGTTTGACGAGGTCGGAGCTCAACGAGTCGACGGCGACCACCGCAATGAGGTCTGCCCGCGCCACCCGCAGCTCGAACGCGCCACTCCACTGTCCCTCGACGATGACGGGCGCGTCCACGAGATCCACAGCGTTGTCGAACAGTGAGACATCGGAGGGCTGAAAATCGGTTGTGGGCGCGTTGGATGATGCACCGGCACACCCGACCCCCCAGCAAGCGATGGCTGCGATCAGCACACGCACAACGTCGAGCCTAGCACGCCCAGACGGCTGCAAAGGCCGCCGCGTCGAGGGCCCCGCCCCAGAGATCGACGAGATCCTTCGCGAGGGGCGCCCTCAGCGTCATCGGCTCGTGCTTGGTGGGATGCATGAACTCGAGCTCGTAGGCGTGGAGGGCCTGACGATCGTGCCCCAGCCGTTGCAGGAGCTCGTCGGTCATGCCGGTCTCGATGTAGTCGAGAAACGGTTGAGAGCCCTCGGGCCCGTAGAGCTTGTCGCCCATGATCGGGAAGCCGACCGCGCTCAGGTGCACGCGTAGCTGATGCTGCCTGCCACTTTCCGGCGCGAGCGACACCAACGTAGCGTCGTCCCGTCGCGCGACGACCCGGTAGCGCGTGACCGATGGATACCCCTCCCCCTCCGGCGTCACCTCCATCAAGATGTGCAGGCCCTCTTTGGCCTGGTCCATCGGGAGCTCGATTCGGCCTTCGTCATTCGGCATGACACCGCGGACGATCGCTAGATAGCGTTTGCTCACGCGACGATTTTCAAAGCCGATCTTGAGGTCGCGCTCGGCCTCACGGGTGCGGCCGCAAAGCAGCAGGCCGCTGGTCTCGCGGTCGAGCCGGTGAGCGATCTGTGGCGCGTTCTGGCCGAAGCGCTGCCGGAGGAGATAGGTCAGCGTGTTCTTGTGATAGGTCGCAGACGGATGGACCGGAAGCCCAGAGGGCTTATCGACCGCCAGGATCGCGTCATCCTCGTAAAGAACGTCGAAGTGAAGGGGCACGTTGGGCTCCTCGAAGGCAGGACGGACCAGCACCACGTGCTCGCCAGCCCGAACGCGCTCACTCGGGCGGCGGCGCGTACCGTCGGCTCGATAGGCGCAAGAGCGCACGATCTGCTGTGCGCGCGTTCTCGAGAGCCTCGGAATCCGGTGCTGAATGAACCGATCCAGGCGCTGGCCCGCATGCTCGGGCGCGACAGGGAACGTCAGAATGATCGAAGCCGGATCGCAGCCCGGGGGGAGCGGTGCCTGTGGGCGTCTAGGCGGCCTTGACAACCTTACCCGAACGAATGCAGCGCGTGCAGGCAGAGACGCGTTGGATCTGGCCATTGATGACCGCCCGAATCGACTGCAGGTTGGGCTGCTGCCACTTCCTGGTCTTGTGGTTCGAGTGGCTCACCTTGTGAGCTTTATGGCGGTTCTTGCCGCAGAAATCACATGTCTGTGCCATGGCCGGTTTCCGAGTTCTGAAGGAGCCGCGATGTAGCATCGCTCCGGGGGTGTCGCAACAATGCGGCCTCGCCCCCGGCAGCGATCAACGATAAAACCAAGCTGGATGCGAGTGGCGGGCGCAATCACTGGGCGTTTGGTGCTCGGGACTTTTGTAATTCCAGGCACCTACGCCTCGAAAACAGATCCTGCCTCAGGAGTGCGGGGCCCAGTTGGGACCCTATCAGCTCTCTCGGGGGAGCCCGACGCGGGGTCCGCGACATTGGACGGCCGGATCTACGATGAGGGGGGGCGGCCGCTCGAAGGTGCGATCGTTTCTCTTGCTGGGAGCGGGTTCTGGCCTGCGCGCACTGTCCGGAGCCAGGCCGACGGACGCTTCCATTGGCCGGATATCCCTGCGGGGATCTACGAGCTCCGTGCCTCGAGTGGAGACCTGGTCGCTCCGCCGGTAGAGGGGCTGATCCTGGACGCCGGGGCGCGTCGCGCTTTCGGGATACGGCTCGCGAAGGGGTGGACGCTGGTCGGTCAGGTCGTCGATGCGCACACCGAACGGGCGATCCCCGACGCGGAGGTGACCGTCGCCACCGGTGTGCTTGGACTTCACAGCCGCCGTACTCGGAGCGACGACGACGGCCGGTTCGAGCTCGCCGGAATCGTCGGCGATGAACACAGCTTGTACGTCGGTGCGGACGGCTACGTCGCAGCTGGGCCTCTGCGTCACAGCGCCGAAGAGCCGTCGATGACGGTTCGGCTCGAGCGGGCTTCTCGAATCGAAGGACGTGTCGTCGACGAGCGAGGATGGGGAATCGAGGGGGCGCTCGTCCGCGCGTTTGGTGAAGGACACCTACGTGCCGCGGCGCCTAGCTCGGGCGACTCGCTCGGGGTGACTTCGGGACCTATCCCCCCGATCTCGGCCTCGGGAGGTGGGGCGCTCGCGTTCGTCCAGCAGGTCAGGACGAGCGGTGATGGCACGTTCGTCTTACCGGGTTTGCGCCCTGGGCCGTACACGCTCGCGGCAAGCCACGACGATTTTGCACCGGCAGAGTCCGAGCGCCTCCAAGTCGGGCCCGGCGCCACGCGCACGGACGTCGCCATTGCCATGCGTTCCGGCGCGGAGCTTGCGGGCCATGTGGTCGATGAACGGGGACGCGGTCTCGAGGGAATCCCGGTCGAGCTTCGAGCGCCAACCGACCGGCTCCCACGGATGACCGTGACCGCATCCGATGGTTCGTTTTCGTTTCGGGGGGTGCGCGGCGAGGTGAGCGTGACCGCCCTGCCGTACGACCTTCCGCCCGTTCGCGAGTCGCTCGTGATCGAGGACCGAGCGCGCGTCACCGTCGAACTGGCGTTGTCGAGCGCGCTCTACACGCTCCGGGGGCGCGTCGTGGACGAGCGTGGGTTCGGAGTGAGCGGCGCATTGCTCGCCGTCTCCTCGAAGAGCCCACAAACACCGACCCAACGGACCGCGAAATCCGACTCCGACGGAACCTTCTCGGTTCCTGCCCTTCCCGCGCCTCCCTTTGAGCTCACCGCAGAGCATCCCGCGTTCAGCCCAGCCCAGATTGCCGAGATCGAAACCTTGGACGGCGTACGCGTCGTGATGTCAGCCGGCGTCACATTCCTCGGTGAAGTGCTCGATGACTGGACGGGCGACGCTCTTCGAGGCGTGGCGATTCGCCTCGACGGTCCGATCGCGCGAGACACCAGGACTCGAAGCGACGGAACGTTTGTGTTTCGCCGTGCGCCGACCGGAACGTACGACATCTCTTTTGCCCACCGAGACTACGAGTCGCAGAGCCGACGCGTCGTGCTCGAGCCACCACACTACGTCGACCGTCCCCAGGAGCTCGGTACCGTCCGGCTGCGGCCGGGGGGCGTCGTCGAGGGGGAGGTGTTGGACACGCGAAGCGAGCCTGTCTCAAACGCCGAGGTCACATGGGGCGACCCTCCGCGATGGGAGCGCGCAACGCGGACGGACGGGCGAGGTCAGTTCCGATTGCGCGGCGTCCCTGCGGGCTCTGCTTGGATCACCGCGCGACATCCGGTGGCCGGCGAGGATTGGACCGCAGACCCCGTCACCGTGAGGCCACTCGAAACATCACCTGGGGCCATTGTACGCCTGCCAAATTCGGTCACGGAGTGACGAAACCTGCGTTGCGCCGTACGGTGATGTGAGATGGCCGACTCCTGGTTCCGACACCTTCGCGACGCCAGCGACATACTGAGACGCGCACGCAATCCGGCGGAGCTCGCCAAGGCGCTGGTGCCCAAGCAGTGGCTCTCGCGCAAGGTCCTCAATGACGAGGTGTCCGCCGCCGCGGGCGATTCGCCGACCGAGGCGGCCGAAGCACTCCGAAAGCTTCGAAACGAGCTGAAACAGGAAGCACTCGATGAGAGCGGCCACGTCGACTACTCGAAGCTGCGCGACTCACCCACCTTCGAAGAGATGAAACAGGCGACCGGCCTGCTCCGTGCGATCGACCCCACCGAGATGACCGACGACGCCACGCGCA
>QMMB01000003.1 GCA_003647035.1 Deltaproteobacteria bacterium
CACACCGTCCTCGACGCTGCACATGAGATCCTGACCCATACGCCTGGCTGCGAGGAGGCCAAGACCATCCCTGCCGCCTCATCGGATGGCGTCAATCTGCACGACCTCATGCTGGACTACGCCAAGCATGTTGGCTTACACATCGCCGTCCGGGTCGACGCCGAGCTGATCGCGAACGCGGCTGTTGGCGAGCGCACCGTGTTCATCGCGGACCGCTTGTTCGGCGCCCACGAGGCCCAGCGTCTCGCGACGCACGAGGTATACGGTCATTTAGTCTCAGCGTTCAACGGGAGAGCCCAAGCGCTGGGGATCTTCGCCATCGGCACGGCCGGCTCCTACGGCGACCAGGAGGGCGTGGCGATTTTTCTCGAAGAGCTGGCAGGGTTGCTCGACCCAAGCCGTCAAAGGATATTGGCAGGCCGCCTTCTGGCGACTCATGCGATGCACGCGGGCGTGTCGTTCGGCGATGCTGCCCGGACGCTGGTGAGCGAACATGATTTTTCGGCAGCCCAGGCCGTGACGCTGTGCGAGCGGGCATTTCGTGCCGGCGGCGTGGCGCGCGACGCAGTGTATCTCACGAGCTGGTTGCGTGTGCGCCGTGCGGTCGACCGAGGCGAGACCAATCTCGGAGAGCTTCAGCTCGGCAAGGTCTCGCTGGGCGCGCTGCCCGAGCTTCGGCGACTCGCCCATGACGGTCGCGTCACTCAGCCGGTCTACTTGTCGAACTTGGCCAGGAGCTTCGGCAGGACGGGGCCGGGTACGAGGTCCGCGACGTTTCCGCCAAGCCTCGCGACCTCTTTGACGAGGTTGGACGCGACGTAGAAGTAGGCGTCGTTGGCCATGATGAACACGGTTTCGACTTCGGGGTCGAGGTGCCGGTTCATGTTGGCCATCTGAAGCTCGTACTCGAAGTCCGCGACGGCACGAAGCCCACGCAAGATGACGCGCGCGTTGCGCCGTTGAGCGTAACTCACCAACAGGCCGTCGAAGCGATCGACTTCGATGCGGCCCGGATCGGCGCCCATCTCCTCCGCCGACTCACGGATCATTTCCATTCGCTCGGCCACGCTGAACAGCGGCTCCTTCTTGTCGTTGTTCAGCACGGCGACGATGATCTTCTCGAACGCCACCAAGCCGCTGTGAAGGATGGAGGTGTGTCCCTTGGTGATCGGGTCGAAGGACCCGGGATAAACGGCGATGCCTCTCACTGTCTGCCTTTCTCGGGTGCGTGGACGCCGAGGCTAATACTGGTCTGACCATAGCGGTAGTCCGCTTCTGACGCGAGTCCATTTGGCCAGCTCCAATGGTGGGTTGCTGGGTGCTCGATGACGACCCAGGCCCCCGGCGTCAGCCGTCCGGCGCCGGCCAGAGCCGCGAGAAGTGGCGAGACCGAGCCGATCGCCGAGTAGGGCGCGTCCGCGAAGACCAAGCTGAAGCCATCCTCTTCCTCGGGGATCCCGTGGACGGCCGCTGCCGGATCACCCAGCAGGTCCACACGCGACGTGCGAATCTCGGCCTCGAGCCCGAGCTCCTTCGCACTTTGGGCGAGTTGCCGGATGACGCGGGGATCCTGGTCCACGACGACTGCTCGTGAAGCGCCGCGGGATAGGGCTTCGAAGCTAAGCGCTCCGCTGCCTGCGAACAGGTCCACCACGCGAGCGCCATCAAACGCCCCGCGCGCCTCGAGCGCGGAGGCAAGGGCTTCCCGCACCCGGTCCGACGTGGGCCGGGTGCCTTGCCCGCTTGGTGCGCCGAACCTGCGTCCAGAAAGCCGACCTCCAATAATGCGCATGGAAGTGAAGCTAGCAGCCAAAACTGCGTCGGAGGGGTGAATTGTACTACCCACTGCCAGATGCTACGCCTCGTGTGCCCTTAGGGAAGCTTGCCGATATGCGGAAGATTTGCCTGCGTTGCGGTTCGAAGTTTGCGAGCCGAGCGGAGTACTGCCCGCACGACGGTAGCCTCTTGGTCACCGACGACGAGATCGCCGACCCGTTGCTCGGGACCGTCTTGCTCGAGCAGTTTCGCATCGAAGAACAGATCGGGACCGGCGGGATGGGGACGGTGTATCGCGCTCACCAAACCACGGTCGGCCGCGACGTTGCCATCAAGGTTCTGAGACCCGAGCTGGCGCGCGACGAACAGGCGGTCTCTCGATTCGAGCGCGAGGCCCGAGTGGCGACCTCACTCGACCACCCCAACCTCGTCCGCGTCTTTCTCTCCGGGAGGCTCCCCGATGGACGGCTCTACATCGTGATGGAGCTGCTCGAAGGCCGCTCGCTTGCTGACGAGCTGGACGATCGCGGCCCGCCGTCTCTCGAGCGCGCGCTCATCATGACGATGAAGCTGTGCGCCGGGCTGGGCGCGGTGCATGCAGCCGGGATCGTGCACCGCGACATCAAGCCCGAGAATGTCTACCTCGTGCACCGTGGCAAAGACGCCGACTTCGTGAAGCTCGTGGATTTCGGCGTCGTACGCATCCTCGAGGCCGAGGGGATCGGGCCGACGACCACCCAAAGCGGCCGCGTCTTTGGAACGGCCACGTATATTTCGCCGGAGGCGGCTACCGGGGAGGAAACCGATCAACGAAGCGACATTTACTCGCTGGGTGTCCTAACCTATCAACTGCTCACCGGGAAGCTTCCGTTCGAAGGCAAGACGGCGGCTGCGGTGTTGATGCAGCACGTGCACCAGGAGCCGCCCCCTCTGCGGTCGAAGGGTCGCGGCGCAGAGGTCCCCGACGATGTCGCGCACGTCGTGATGCGCTCGCTCAGTAAAGACCCGGCTGCGCGCCAGCAAACGCTTGCCGAGTTCTTGGATTCGCTTGCACAAGCAGCCGGCGATGCGGGCCTCCTCGGCGATGGGGGGGCGCTCCTCCTCGGCACGGGGTGGGGCGATGATTTGGCGGCCCCGGGCTCGTACCTGGCCGACCTCCTCGGATCCAGTTCGCCGCCGCGTAGCCCCTCTCCCTTGGGCGATACGCAGCCGATTGCGGTTGGCCTCGCCCCGGACGACGAAGCGCTCCTCTCGTCCGCGCCCAAGCCGTTCGGGACTACGTCGCACGATCTCGCCACCGCGCCCGGCCCGACGCAACGGAATCACAAGTGGCTCTGGGCGTCCCTTGGTTTGCTTGCGCTCGTCTTGGTCGCAGTGGTGACCGGGACCCTGTGGTGGCAGCGCGCGCCGCGAGCGGTTGTCGAGGAGCCACGAGCCGAGCCGGCGAATGCGCCGATGACCGCTGTGGAACCGGATGCGGAAGTTGCGGATATTGGGACCGATGTGCCGGTCGTGGAGCCGGTGGTGCTCGAGGCGGAGCCGGTGGTGCTCGAGGCGGAGCCGGTGGTGGAGCTCGCAGTGGAGGAGCCGCCGCCGGTGAAGCCGAAGCCGAAGGCGAAGAAGAGGAAGCGAAAGAAGAAAGCAGTGCCAGCGGCAGGGACAGAGGCAGGGACAGAGGCAGAGGCAGGGACAGAGGCAGCTGCAGGGACAGCGGCAGGGAACGGGGAGGGGATCGCGCGGGAGCCTGACGATGGTATTGATTGGACTGTTCCCGACTTCCCGGCGGAAGATCCGTCGCCGACGGGGATGCCCGATGCGCCGCCTCGCAATCCGGTCGTCATTGACGAGCCACCTTCTCGGTAGGGTTAGCTCGGGTTGAGCCCTCGCGACCAGGGCGACGACCCGAGTTGTCGAGAGAGTGCCAGCGGATCGGTCACGGGCGCCTGGCACAAGAACTGGCGGCACACGTACGCAGTTCCCTTACCGTCGATTTGGGCGCGATTCTCTAGGAGCGTCACGGCGGCCTTCTCGCTTCCATCGCCGGCCGCCACGACTTGAAAGGGCCGATACCCGTCGCGGACTACCTCGAGCAAGGCTCCGAGCTGTTCTTGGCTGCCGACGAGTGCGACCTCGCGCGGCTCGCCGAGCATGAAGCTCGCTACGTTGAGCCATTGACCGAAGCCGGACGGATACTGACTCATGAACTTGCTCATCGTCGCGGTGCTTTTTTCGGCGATCTGCCAGTGCTCACCGTTGCCGGTCAGTAGGCTGAGCCTGGTCAAAACGCTGGCGGCCATCGAGTTGCCGCTTGGCACCGCGTTGTCTTGGAGATCTTTCGGCCGATGGATCAATTGCTCGTGGTCGTGGGAGGTGTCGTAGAAGCCGCCGTTCTTCTCGTCGCGAAAGTGGGTGAGCATGAGCTCTCCGAGCTCGCGTGCCCATTCGATCCAGCGCGCCTCGAACGTGGCCTCGTAAAGTGCCAGTAGGCCATCGGCTAGGGCGGCGTATTCCTCGAGATAGGCGTTGTACTTCGCGTCGGACCCGGATTTCCACGTTCGCAAAAGGCGCCCGGAATCGCGCCGCATGGCGCGGTGCAAGAAGTCCGCGTTGGATTTGGCTGCGTCGATGTAGTCGGGCCGGCGGAGGGCCTGCCCAGCCTCTGCGAAGGCCCCCAACATCAAGCCGTTCCACGAGGTCAGGATCTTGTCATCGAGGCCCGGCCAGATGCGCTTTGACCGGAGCTCGTAGAGGGTCGCCCGGGCCCGGGCGATGCGCCCATCGAGAGCCTCCGCAAGGCGCAGGTTCAGAATGTTGTGGCCTTCCCAATTTCCTTCGTCCGACACGCCGTAGATCCGCATGAACGTATCGGCGTCCTCCCCGAGCGCCTCGCGAATTTCGTCCGCCGACCACACGTAGAACTTACCTTCGACACCCTCGCTGTCCGCGTCTTGGCTGCTGTAGAAGCCGCCATCTGGGTCGCGCATCTCCCGAAGAACGTAGTCGAGCGTTTCCTCAGCGATGCGGCGGTAGAAGTCGTCACCTGTCATCTGCCACGCATGCAGATAAACACGCGCGAGTTGAGCGTTGTCGTAGAGCATCTTCTCGAAATGCGGAACTAGCCAGCGATCGTCAACCGAGTACCGCGCGAAGCCTCCGCCGATTTGATCGTACATCCCGCCCTCGGCCATCTTTCGAAGCGTGGCCTCGGCCATCTGCAGCGCGTTCTCGTCATCGCTGCGGACTGACTCCCGAAGTAAGAACTCGATCGTCATCGGCTGGGGAAACTTGGGAGCATCTCCGAAACCACCCCAGGTAGGGTCGAACTGCTGGCCCAAGCCTCGAAGCGCATTTCTGAAGATTTCGGGGTCGAGGGCCTGCTCGTCGAAACCGACCCTCGACAGGGCCCGGACCTGTTCGGCAACCTCGGCGGCACTGCCTACGACGTTCTCCCGGTCACCGTCCCAGGCTCGAGTCACACCGGTGAGGATCTGTCTGAAGCTCGGCATCCCATGGCGCGGCTCATTGGGGAAATAGGTCCCCGCGTAGAATGGCTTGCCGTCAGGCGTGAGAAAAACCGTCATCGGCCAGCCGCCACGGCCCACCATTGCGTTGACGGCCTGCATGTAGATGCTGTCGATGTCCGGACGCTCTTCGCGATCGACTTTCACATTGATGAAGTCCGCGTTCATCTGCGCCGCCGTCACTTCGTCCTCGAACGATTCGTGGGCCATGACGTGGCACCAGTGACAAGCGGCATAGCCGATGCTCAGCAGGATCGGTTTGTCCTTCTCTTTCGCAAGCCGCATCGCCTCCTCCCCCCAAGGGTGCCAATCGACCGGGTTGTCGACGTGCTGAAGCAGATAGGGGCTGGTCTCGTTCTGCAGATGATTCGCCATGCGTTGCCGAGTTTCTGTGGCCGGCGGTGCTCAGGTCAACCAGGGTCGACGCGGGGGGAGCGCGCCCTAGGTTACGAGTTACGGGAGGCGTCATGGCAAAGGCGATTTGGCAAGGACAAGTGATCGCGGAATCGAACGATTTCGAAGTGGTCGAGGGGAACGTCTACTTCCCACCTGGCAGCATCAAAGAGGAGTTTTTCGAGCCGAGCGGACACCAGAGCGTCTGTCCCTGGAAAGGCACCGCCAGCTACCAGCACGTCGTCGTCAACGGCGACCGCAACGAAAACGCCCCCTGGTTCTACCGAGAACCCAAAGAAGCCGCCGCCAACATCAAGGATCACATCGCCTTCTGGAAGGGCGTCACGGTCGAGCGCTAACCGCCCCCCTATTGCCTAACGCCAGGCGAAGAAGGGTTGGTCGTAGTGGGCCACTCGTGTGTTGCGGCCATGGATGGCGACTTCGCGGAACTGGAAGATGACGGCAGCGGTTGGGGCGAAGATGTCTTGGCCGAGGATTCGTACCGAGAGCACCGGCCGATCGCTTTCCTCGAGGTCGAACAGCTTTGGGATGCCGGGTGCATCGAGCCCTTCGATGGGGACCCGGTGCACCTCGGCGACTTCGTTTGGGTTTGGCGTGAGGACGGCATGGTTGCCCGCCCAGACCACGACGGGCGTGATTCGGAAGCCGGAGCGAGTGGGATAGTCGTCGAGAAGCCCGAGCACGCGATCGGCAGAGCACGACAAACCGACCTCTTCGTCGAGCTCGCGCAGCGCAGCGCCCGCTGCATCTTCGCCATCGTCGATGCGGCCCCCGGGGAGAGCCCACTGCCCGCTGTGGTCGCGAAGGCTCGACACCCGGCGGGTGATGACGAAACAGGCATCGCCGGTTTCGTCGGCGACAACCGTCATGGCGACAGCAGCGGGGCGAAGAGACGGGTCGGGTTGAGTCGACCGTTCGTGCCCGGCGAGGTTCGCGGTGATTTTCGCGCGTAGGCTTTCGTCCGCCCTGAGACTCACAGTATCGTTATAGTTCCGATTGGCGCCCTACGCACCAGGTTGGGTCCGGGGAGAACGCATGGTGGTTATGGTGGTCATCTCGTGGGTTGGGTCCTATCGTGCCTTCGATGCAGGTGATACCCGTACCGTGCTTGAGCGATAACTACGCCTACATCGTCATCGAGAACGGCCGTGCCGCCGTCGTCGACCCTTCGCAGGGCGACCCCGTGTTGAGAGCGATCGATCAGGCCAAGGTGAAGCTCACCGAGATTTGGTTGACCCATCACCATTGGGATCACATCGGCGGTATCGAGGCGCTGATGGAGGAGTGTCCCATCGAGCATGTGCGTGGGTCTCAGTACGACTCGGACCATGAGCGAATTCCACGGCAGACCGATGCGCTCTCAGATGGTGACACCTTCGAGTTCGGTGGCGCGGCGGTCGACATCATGGAGATCCCGGGCCACACGCTCGGCGCGATCGCGTTTGTCACCAGCGGCAACCTCTTCAGCGGGGACACGCTCTTCATTGCTGGGTGCGGCCGCGTCTTCGAAGGGACGATGGAGATGATGTCGAAATCGCTCGACAAGCTTCGCGCTCTGCCCCCGAGCACCCAACTGTGGTGCGGCCACGAGTACACCGTCAACAACCTTCGGTTCGCGAAGACGATCGAGCCCGGCAACGCTGAAGTCGAGCGTGCGCTTCAAGAGGCGGTCGCCACGCGCGAAGCAGGCCAGTTCACGGTCCCCGGGCAGCTCGATCGGGAGCTCGCGACCAACCCGTTTCTTCGCTTCGATGACCCGGCGGTCGCATCCGGGAGAGACCCCGTGGCGTCGTTCACAGCCATTCGCACTGCAAAGGATAGCTTCTAATCATGACCGATCCACGAACACCGAAGGCCAGTTGGACTCGGGACGAGCACGGCATCCCGCAGATCGTAGCGGACGACATCAACGGCCTGCACTGGGGGATGGGTTACTGCCACGCCATGGATCGCGGCATGCAGATGTTGATCATGCGGATCCTCGGGCAAGGCCGGGCGGCCGAGCTGCTCGATGGCAGTGACGAGATGGTCGAAGTCGACCGGTTCTTTCGACGCATGAATTGGAACGCCGGGGTCGCGGCCGAGGCTGAGAATCTCACAACGGAAGCCCGCGCTGCGTGTCAGTCGTACTGCGACGGAGCGAACGCGCGTTTTGCCGAGTCCGTGCCTTGGGAGTTCAGGCTCGTCGGGGTCAAACCCGATGCCTGGACGATCGGGGACAGCTTGTTGCTCTCGCGCATGACGGGCTTCCTCACGCTAGCCCAGTCGCAAGGCGAGGTAGAACGGCTCTTCGTCGAGATGATTCAGGCTGGCATCGGCGATGCGCACCTCGAAGCGCTATTTCCGGGCTGCACGGCTGGGTTCGACCGCTCGATCCTGAGCGAGGTCGAGCTGGTGGAGCGGAACGTGCCCGAGGCGGTGAAGTGGCTAGTCGCCGCGCCACGGTTGATGGCATCGAACAACTGGTGCGTATCGGGTTCGCGGACGGCGTCTGGCGCGGCGATGCTCTCCAACGATCCGCATCTCGAAACGAATCGGTTGCCGAACGTGTAGGTGGAGCAGAGCTTCGCGTGGCCTGGCGGTTACGCGATTCTCATGACGATGCCGGGCCTGCCCGCGCCGCTCGTGGGGCGCAACGAGCATCTGTCCTGGGGCACGACCTACACCTTCATGGACGCGATCGACTCCTGGGTCGAACATCGTCGGGACGGGAAATTCCGTCGTCGAGACACCTGGGTCGACTTCGATCAACGCGTCGAGACCATCAAACGCAAGAAGGGCGAGCCGATCGTCGAGACCTTCTGGGAAAACCACCACGGCGTGCTCGATGGAGACGCCACCGCCGAGGGGTACTCACTCGCAACGCGTTGGACCGGATCGAACGGTGGAGCGCAATCGATCAATAAGCTGCTTTCGATGTGGACTGCCCGCACCGTGCCAGAGGGCATGCGCGCCTTTTGCGAGGTCGAGTCCTCCTTCAACTGGATCTTTGCCGACAGCACCGGTGACATCGGCTACCAGATGTCCGGCTTGATGCCGAGGCGCTCCGACGACTGGTCGGGTTTCGCACCCCGGGCCGGATGGGAAGAGCGATTCGACTGGAAGGGCTTTGTCAATCCCGAAGATCTACCGCAGGTCCACAACCCGGCAGACGGCATCATCGTGACCGCCAACCAGGATCTCAACCACCTCGGTAGCGCGAACCCCATCAATGCGCCGATGGGCGATTACCGCGCGCGGCGTATCACCCAGCTCTTGAAGGAGCGCGACGACCACGACGTGGGCTCCTTCCGCGCGATCCAGATGGACACGTTCTCGATTCAGGCCGCCGAGTTTCTCGAAGTCCTCAGGCCACTCCTGCGAACGGGTCCCATCGCCGACGCCCTCCGTGATTGGGATTGCCAGTACGACCTGCAGTCCATCGGCGCGACGGCATTCGAGCTCTTCTACACGGAGCTGCTCGTAGAAATGTTTGGTCCTGCATGCGGGGTTCCCGTCATCGACCACCTGCGCGACGCGACAGGCACATTCATCGACTTCTACCAAAACTTCGATCGCGTCCTCGTCGCCGAGTCGTCCCCCTGGCTCGGTGAACGCACGCGAAACGAGGTCTGGGGCGCCGCCCTCGCGAGCGTCGCTGATCGCGTGCCCGAACCCTGGGGCAAACGAAATCACCTGACTCTCACCAATATGTTTTTCGGTGGGAAGCTCCCTCGCTTCCTCGGATTCGATCGGGGCCCGATCCCGATCCGCGGTGGCCGCGCGACCCCACATCAAGGGCAGATCTACCGCGCCGGGGAGCGGCTCACTTCGTTCACCCCGTCGCTCCGACTCGTCGCCGACATGAGCGCCCCCGTCCTTCATACTGCCCTCTGCGGAGGTCCATCCGACCGCCGGTTTTCGAGGTGGTACACGAGCGGGGTCGATGGCTGGCTTGCCGGCAGGCTCAAGGTCCGAAAGCCACCGAAGTAGCTCGGGTTGCCGGCTTAGCCGCGCATTTTTTCGATCGAACGCTTCATGATCGACAGCGTCCATCCTCGCGGAAGGAGCTTCGAGAGGAGGCCCGCGGACATGCGGTCGGCGAACGTGGGAACCAGCGTAGGCTGTTTGCCGAGCGCCCGGAGCGCTCCGAGCGCCACGGGCTCGGGGCCGGTCAGAGGAATGTAGAACGGCAAGTCCTTGTCGAGCGCTTGATCCTGAACCGGTTTGGTATCGGTCATCCCCGGACAGACGGCGAGGACATCGACGCCGGTGCCTTGGAGCTCCGACCACAATCCGGCCGCCAGGTTCAAGCCGTAGCCCTTCGTCGCGGCATAGTGGCAGAAGTAGGGAGAACCGGACATTGCAGATGCCGACGATACGATGATGATCCCGCCACGCCCCTGCCGGGCCATCTTCTTCCCGATGATGTACGTCAGCATGAGCGTGGCGCGGCAGTTCAAATCCAACGTTGCTAGATGCGTTTCCAGCGAGATTTCGAAGAACGGATCGAGGACCGAGATGCCGGCATTATTGACGAGGAGACCGACCTCGTAGGCCTCGGCCCACTCCTGCGCCTTTGTCGCGAGGCCCGGGTCCGCGAGATCGTAGACGAGGGCCCGCGCGTCGATGCCGTGTTCTGCGTGAAGCGCTTTGGCTAGCGCCGTTGTCTCGTCCGCCTCCCGGTCGACCAGCAAGAGATCGAACCCATCGGCCGCGAGATACGTCGCAAACGCTCGCCCGATCCCTCGCGCCGCGCCAGTGACCAGCGCGTAACCTCCATAGCGGGCGTGCAGCCCGAGCTTCACCGAGTCTCCCAAGTCGTTCTCCGTCAGGCCGTGGTCAAGTGGGCCTATTTTGTTGATTGTCCTCGGCTTGTTGCCGATAGAACTCGTAGACGCCAAACCGTCGCAGGATCCAGCTGACCATCGTGGGGCTGATGGCATTCGTGATATCCAGCAGCCGCTTTGGTCCGGGGTTGATGATCTTCTCCGCAATATCGTGCTCGATCATGTGCACGACGGCGGCTGCAACTTTTTCCGGCGATGTCTCTCCGGCGAGTCGAGGTGCGCGCTTACCGTACACGGCGAACATGCCGGCGTCGGATACGAACCCCGGGCAAAGCACGGACGCGCTCACGCCGCTTCCGCGCAGTTCCTCCCGAACGCTGCTCGTCCACTCGATGAGGCCAGCCTTCGTTGCCGCGTACGTGGCGGAGTATGGCGAACCCTTCTTGCCGCCAAGCGAGGACATCATCACGATGTGGCCGCTTCCGCGCTCGATCATGTCGGGCAGCACCAGCCGCGAGAGGATCAATGGCGCGATCAGGTTGGTCTGAACCATGTGCTCGATTTGCTCGGACGACATGTCGGTGTACCGGCAGATCCATTCGATGCCTGCGTTGTTGATGAGGATATCGATCGGACCGTGCGCCGCCCTGGCCCGCTCCAAAAGCCTCTTGCGGCCTGCTTCGTCCGTGATGTCCATCGGAATTGCAACCGCCTCGACCCCCAACGCGGACACCTCTTGCACAGTCGCTTCCAGTGCGTCGGCGGTTCTTGCAGTCAGCGCGACGTTGACGCCCTCTTGCGCCAACGCGCGTGCGATGTACGGCCCGAGCCCTCTCGAGGCACCAGTGAGTACTGCGTTCTTTCCGCGCAAGTCCTTCATCAGCGCCGTGGCCAGCTGCGGATGACGTCGACCACGCCCGAGATGCGCTCGCTGACGCGACGGCCGCTGAAGATCTTGGTGAAACCCTTGGCAAGGGTTTCGGACCGCGCGTCATAGGGCATCCACAGATTCTCGACGGTCTTTGGGCACGTCATCACGCTCTTAGTGGCGACGTAGGTGTAGTAGGCCTGCTCGCCCTGCACGCGCCCGACACCGGATTCGCCCTCACCACCGAAAGGCAAGGTGACGCATCCGCCTGATTGCACGGCGTTGTTCACCATCACCGAGCCTGCACGGATTCGTTTCGCCATCGCTTCGCCTGCCGCTTCATCGCGAGTCCAAATGCTCGCACCCAGGCCGTACTTCGAGTCGTTGGCCAAGCGAATCGCCTCTTCGTCGCCCTCGACCGCCATGATCGGCAAGAACGGACCGAAGGTCTCCTCCTGCATCATGAGCATGTCGTGGGTCATGCCGGTTAGGACAGTGGGGGGCCAGAAGAGCCCACCATTTTTGCGCTCGACGACTCCGCCGTGCCGGAGCTCCGCGCCTTTTTGCAACGCATCGGCCGTGTGTTCCTCGTAGATCTCGAGCTGCGGAGCCCACGTGATCGGTCCGAGATCGTACTCGCCTCGACCGCTTGGGTCTCCTTGACGCAGTTTTTTCACGATCGCGACGATCTGTTTCGTGAGTGGCTCGACCAGACGAGGCGGCACGTAGATGCGCTCGACGCCATTGCAGACCTGACCCGTGTTGTAGCAGGTGCCGTTGACGAGCCCTTGGGCTGTGAAGTTCAAGTCCGCGTCCTCGCGGACGATCGCAGCATCGTTACCGCCGAGCTCGAGCACGACCGGAGTCAAGGTTCGAGCGGCGCGCTCCATGACCCGGCGTCCCGTCCTCGGCGAGCCGACGAAGCACAGAACGTCCACCTCGTCGATGAGCGCGGCACCGGTCTCGCCGTATCCATGCACCATCTGCACGACGCCATCGGGAACCCCAGCGTCGCGGAACAGGTCTGCGATCATTTCACCGATGAGCGGGTTGGCCTCGGAGGGCTTTTGCACGACGGCATTGCCTGCGGCCAGTGCCGGGATCATGTGCTTCACCCCGAGCTCGAAAGGGAAGTTCCAAGGAAGCACGAAACCCGCAACGCCGAGCGGCTCGTAGAAGACGCGGGCCTTCGAGCCGACGAAGAACGTGGGGCTGACTTTGACGCCGGATTCGAACCGTTTCGAAAGGCGTGTGTGCAGCTGGATCGTTTCACACAACGGACCTGTGAGGCCCACCGGTTCGGACGGTGGTTTGCCGTTCTCCGAGGACACGAGCCTGCCGATCTCCAAAGCGCGGTCGATGAGCACACCACGAAGCCGGTCGAGGATTCGGTTGCGCCCGTCGACACCCATCGCGGCCCATCCGACCTGCGCCTTCCGAGCGCGCGCGACCGTGGTTTTGACGTCGGCCGCGGAGGAGATCCGCACCTCACCGAGCTTCTTGCCGTTGCTCGGATCGAACGACTCCAACATTTTAGGAGCTGCTTTTTCTTCTTCCACTTGCTGCAACATCACGACCTCCGAATCCGCGGCGTCACTCAACGGGCTTAGCTGTCGAGTCCCACGATCTCCCGTGCCTTACTCTTGTAGTCCTCCGATGGCGCCTCGGCGAGGAGCATCATCTTTTGGGTAGCGAACGAGCCCTCCGCGTGGATCGAACACACCTCGTGCCACCCCGCAAAATCACTGGCCACCACGTGGTGCAGCGTGCTCATCAACTTGAGGCGTTGCTCCGCGTTGTAGTTGCCAGCGCCGCCCATGTACTTCTCCAGATACGGCCGAGTCTCCTCATTCTGCCAGTCCTTGTAGGTGGGCTGGGTGACCAGCAAGCCGCCAGCGATGTCTTGGATGTCCCGCACGAACTCATGGAACTGCGACGCGAAGTGCAGTTTCGCCATGTTCGACGTCAGCGTGTTCGCCACGTACAGACCCGAGCCACCGAAGTCTTGCGGATCGAGCGCGGCTGCTTTGGCAAGCGACTTGGTGGTCTCCGTGTAACGGATTAGGTTCACGAAGCGCTCCCGTATGTTCGAGGCTTTGTGAACACCGTTCGCTTCGGCGGCGAGCATCGCCAACCCCGTCATGTACTCGAGGATCGGGATCTTGTAGGTCACAGCAGTGAAACGGTGGAACGCCGAGAACGCATACGCGAGACCTTGAGCCGCTGGCCACTCGCGAAGCATGAACACACGCTCTTTGGGTACGCGCACGTTGTCGAAGATCACCAGCGCTTCGATGTGACCCCGGCGGGGGCGCGGAGTCGGGAAGTGAGCGGTGTCCTCGTAGCGGAAATTCGGGCGGCAGATCTGCGTGATGCCCGGGGTGTTGACCGGCACGGCAAAGGACAAGGCGTAGTCGGCGTCCTGCTCGGACATAGCGCGTGGTGGAATGACGATGATCTCATCCGCATAGGCAGACGCGGTGATATGCGCTTTCGCTCCTGAGACGACGATTTCATCCTTGGTCTCCTCGACGACCCGAAGGTAGTAGTCGGGGCTGCTTTGCTGGCTCGGCCCTTTGGACCGGTCGCCCTTCACATCGGTGACGGCGCCCGCCAATGCGACGTCGTTGATTGCACAGTGGCGGCGATACTCGGTGATGCGGTCCAGGTACTTCTCATTGCCCGCAACCCGGGCCACAGCCGTGATCGCATTGATGATGTCGGTGCCCACGTCTTTCACGAACGGGAGGGCGCCGTCTGCCACGCTGCATGCTCCCTTGACCAACTCGTGCCGCTTGGCGACGGCCTCTGGGTAATCGGGGACCTCGAAATACCGGCTTACCTGCTCGCCCGTGTTTGGCTCCTCCATGACAGCGAGCTCATGCATCTCTGGATGATCCGCCAACAAGAAATCGAAGGCGGCGGTTTCAACGCCGACCTTGATGTAGGGATCCTCGGTGACATCCGGAACTTGCTTTCCCAGAATGTAAACCTTGCGATCGTCCCTCAGTCCTGCCTTGTATTCTTCAGCCGTTCGAAGTGCCATAGTCTCTAGCCTCTCATCTGTCGGGCTCGGGCCGTCTACTCGGTTTCGACGGGCCTAAACATTTTGCGGAGCTTGCGCATGAAGCCGGTGTCGCCCTTGATCATCAGCTTGCCGGTGATCACAGCTGTGATGCCGGACATCTTGCCGATGGTGACGTCGTAATAGTCGCTGTCGCGTGCGACGACGTAGCAGCGGGGGTTCTCCGCAAGGCCCTCGGTCAGGCTGATCTGTCCATCGTGGATGGTAACGGTCCAATCGCCACCACCACCACCGGTGATGTGATAACTGATGACCGCGTCCACGCCCTTCGCCTTCTTGGGAATGAACCGTGAGAGCATGCCCTCGAACAGGTGTGCTACCGGGACCGCCTCGGCGGTTGCCTCTTCTGCGATCTCCCGAATGAGCTCCTTCTTGATCACCTTGCCGATCGCGTTCCTCGGCAAACGCTCGCAGAATAGGAACTTTTCCGGGACTTTGTACGGCGCGAGCTGCGACGCACAGTACGCGCGCAGCTCGTCCTCGCTGAGGGACTTGCCTTGCTCTAGGACGACGCAAGCCTTGGCGACTTGACCGTACTTATCATGTGCCTCGGGAATCACGGCCACTTCTTCGACCGCGGGATGCGCGGCAATCACCGTCTCGAGCTCCTTCGGGTACACGTTCACGCCCCCGCGGATAATCAGCTCTTTCTTGCGGTCGACGATGAAGAAGAAACCATCGTCATCGACGTACCCCATGTCGCCCGTGTGTAGCCAGCCGCATTTGGTCGCTTCCGCGGTGGCCTCCGGCGCCTTGTGGTAGCCCTTCATCACGGCCTCGCCTCGGGTGACGATCTCTCCGATCTCTCCGGGCGCCACCTCGTTGCCTTGCTCGTCGAAAATGCGAACGTCCATGTCCGGCAACGCCTTGCCGATCGATCCAAGTCTACGCGCGTCGAAGGTGTTTGCGGTGATCCCACCGGTATTTTCTGTGCACCCATATGCTTCGAGAATCGGAACGTTGAAACGCCGTTCGCACTCCTCGAGCTGCTCGGGCGGAATGGGAGCGGCCCCTGACAGCCCGAAGCGCAGACTACTGGTGTCCACCGAGGATGCGTTTGGAAGCCTGAGCAGGATGTTCCACATCGTCGGCACGACGTAGAAGCTGTTCACCTTGTACCTCTCGACGCAGTCCCAGAACTCCGACGCCGAAAATTCCTTCCGTAGGACGATGGTCACCGCGCGAACCATGCATGGATAGGCCAAGTCGTTCAGCCCGCCTGAATGAAAGAGGGGAAGCACACAAAGCGAGCGATCCCCTGGCTCGATCGGTGCTATTTGTACTTTCGCATGGGCACCGCTGAGGATGTTGCGATGGGTGTGCAAGACCCCTTTGGGCTTGCCCGTGGTGCCGGAGGTGTACATTGCCGTTGCGACATCCTCGGCAGTAGGCGGATCGTCGTGCTCTAGCTTGCCGGCATGCGTTTCGAGGACGTCCGGCAGGTGCTCGTGCTCGAAATCCAAGCTCGGCTTTGATGGGGAACTGACGACGATGGTCTTCACGGACGCCATCGTGTCTTTGATCTTCGAGACGATCGGGGCGAACTCGTCATCGACGATGAGGATGGGCGGCTCGGCGTCATCGACGAGGTGCTGCAGCTCTCTGTCCTGCCACCAGCAGCTCACGGGGCAGGCGATGGCGCCCATCTTCTGAGCTCCCAGCAGGACGTAGAAGAACGAGGGCGAGTTGGCCATCATGAATGCCACGATGTCCCCCTTGCCGATGCCCTTGCTCAGCAAATAGCGCGCAAAGGCATCGCTGCGCTCGTCGAGATCCCGATACGTCACGACCTCGTCGTAGAACTCGATGAAGGGGATGTCCCCACGCTCGGTGGCGTTGAGGGCGATCAGATCTTTGACTGTGGGGATCTCTGTGCTCATGGCGAATACCTGTGATGTCTCGTGGCGACTCCCGCGATTACCCTTGGAGCCAGCCGTTTTCTTTGTACCAATGAAGGGTTTCCTTCATCCCCGACAACACATCGGGGTGCCTCAGCACGAAGCCAGCTTCCTTGATCTTGCTGTTGTCCCAGATGCGGTCGCACGACATGTAGTGGAGCGTGTCCTTTTCTAGCTTGGGCTTGGTGCCCATCCTCTTCGCGAAGAACTGCGACGTGGCGGCAATCGGGATCAGCACGCGAATCGGCACGTGCAAGAAGGGCTTCTCGGCGCCAAAGAGCTCTCTCGAAAGGAACTTGAAGAACTCGGCCGTCGTCAAACGTGAGTCGTCCGCAATGTTGTAGGCTTCGCCGATCATCGCGTCGTGATCGAAGGCGTAGATCATCGCGCCGCACACGTCCTCCACGTGGACGAAGCCTTCGATGTGGTCACCACTTCCCAACATCGTGATCCGCGCTTTGTCACGCTCGGAGTAGACGTGTTTGACCGCGTTATGGATGCCGTATTCCGACCGTGTACCATAGATTGCGCCGGGTCGTATGGCGGTTACCTTGAGGCCCTTCTGGGCGGCAAAACGATGGACGACTTGCTCCCCCGCCCACTTCGTTTCGTTGTAGACATTCAACGGCGGGGTGAGCTTGGATGCGTCTTCTTTGACGGGAGTTTTGTCGTGCCAGTCGTAGCCGTAGACGCCTGCTGAGGAGAGGTGGATGAAGCGCTCCACACCCGCTGAAGCACAGGCATCACAGAGATTTTCAACCGCATTCACGTTCACCGCGACCATGAGCTCGCGCGGGGTCGAGTAGTCGTGAATCCCGGCCACGTGAAAGACACCATCGATGCCGTCGAGAAGCACCTCGAGCCCGTCGCGCTGGGTGAGGTCAGCCTTTACGAACTCGACGCCAAGCGCCTCGAACATCGCACTGTAGTACCTGCTCGAAACGTCGGTTGCACGAACCGAGAAGCCGGCCTTCACTGCTTCAATCACGGCATGGTGGCCGGTGAATCCCGCGGCCCCGGTGATCAGAAGTTTCTCGTCTCTAGTTGCCCTGGTCATCGTCATTATCGTCACTTTCACGCAAGTGAGCAGCGTGGTCGTCACTTTCACGCAAGTGAGCAGCGTGGTCATCACTTTCACGCAAGTGAACAGCGTGACCGAAGAGGTTGTGTGCCAGTGGCCCGTTGATTTTGAGCCTCACTTCGATCGTGTCTTCATCCTCTTTTTCAATCGCCCTCATGACCATTTGAAAGATCGTGTCCGTGTGCTCGGCGATTCCCTTGGGACGCCCCACGAGTAGCCACTGGATCGTCAGGTGCTCGATGAAGCCGAGCACCATGTTGCGGACTAGGTACGGATCGAGATCATCGCGGAAGACGCCGCGCAGAACGCCGTCGCGAAAGACTTCGATCAACGGGCGCGCCGCGTCCCGAACGCTTTGGTACGCCGGCGATGCGACATAGCGGCGGTTCCCCTTGAGCGTGAGGAGCGCGACCGATGTGTAGAGCGGGTTGTTCTCGTAGAACTCGAGGTACGCTTGAATGATGGCCCGCAGGCGTTCACGCGGGTCGTTGATGTAGTGGGCGAGATCGCTGAAGCGCCCGAGCTCCCTGCGGGTGTAGAGCTCCGAGATCGAAAAGAGAACATCCTCCTTGGAGTCGAAGTACTCGTAGAGGGTGGGCTCGGAGATTCCCGCCTCGGCGCAGATCGCCGCCACGGTCGCATCCTCGAAGCCCTTCTCGCCGAAGACCCTCAACGCCCCCTCGAGGATCGCGTTGTGCTTGTCGAGGTTGCGTTTCTTCTTGTTCTTCGAGGAACTCGTGGAGCCGTTTTCGCTGGGAATCGCCATATCTACACCTCAGCTTTCATGAGGAGTACGGTACAGGACCCAATATGTCAACCATAATTCTTAGTTAAACTAAGATTATTGACATAAAATCTAAGTAGCTATAAGAACCAGCTCAGGAGGGCGAAGCTATGGAGCTGTCCGTATTGCAATACGAAGTCGTCGACTCGGTTGCGGTGATCCGTATGAGCCACCCACCCGTCAACGCATTTGGGCCGGCGTTTCTCGAGGACCTCGAAAAGGTGCTCACGCGCTTGGACAGGCCTGGGGAGGCGCGTGCCGCATTGATCACCAGCGCGATCCCCGGTCTGTTTTGCGTGGGCGATGACGTGAGCCAGCTTCGAGAGGTCGACGACAGCCTCCTCGCGCTGCATCCAAGAGCAGTTGCTGCATTGGACGCGTTCGAGGCACTCCCCATGCCCACGATCGCAGCGATCAACGGACATGCCCTTGGTGGCGGCTTCGAGCTCGCGTTGACCTGTGACTTCCGATCCAGGAACAACTCGAGCTGGCGCAAGCCGATCACGCGCAGCGCACAGTCCAGGCAGGTGGTCTGCATGGACGCATCGTCCTCGTCCCACCGATGCCGTCATGAGCCGGCGACTTCAGGTGCCTATGCCGCTGGGCGCGTGGTCAATCGACCCTTGGCACGCGTGCGGTCGTGAATCCAGAAGGCGAGCCAAACGGCCGCAAGCCCCGCGATGCCGCCGATTCCGTAGAATGGGCCCAGCCACGTCGGCGCTCCGAACGTAAGATCCTGAGCCGCAGCGGTCAGGGCTAGCATGGTGCCTCGCGCAATTGCGACGGCGATGACCGACTCGCTGCGCACGCGCAGGTACACCAACACCCAAGAGGCGACGATGCACCAGGGAAGGGCGAGCGCCACGCTCCCCAAGCCCGGGGCGCCGTAAAGGTTCCCGATCGCCACGGACGGCGCGAGCCACAGCCACCACAGCAGCCCAATCTTGGTCGACCGCGACCAGAAGCCGCCGGGCACTTCGCGGAAGTAGTACCCACGGAACGCGATCTCTTCACACAGCGCCGGGATGAGATTGAAAGTCAGCCCTGCCGGCATCCCCATGACGATCAGCATCAGCGGGTGCGGGGGGGGGCTCTCGGCGAGGTACTCGTTGAACTGTGCGAGTTGATCGGGCGGCACGGTCGCGCGCTTGGTCTCGATCAATTGATCGACCGTCAGCACCGGCTCGAATCCGGCGTCCCAGGTGACGAGCATGCCTACGAACAGGACGGCGACTGGCAGCAGCCAGGCGATGCCCCACCATCGATTGATCGAAAACCGGAGGCCGAGCGGCTTCAGAATCGATTGTTTCAGCCATGGCCCCTGCGCGAGCAGGATCGCCACCAATACGGGCACCGTGTACCAAAACGCAATGGCTCGGCCCGCTCCCCCGGACCATTCGATGCCGTTGAGCCACATGCCGACGACCGGCGTCCAACTCCCGATCGCCATCAGGGCGAACGGCACCCAAATCAGCTGCGCTTTGCTGATTTCCGGGCTCACCGAAAGCGTTGCCACGCGGCGAATTCTGCTTCCTGAAACGCTGCTTAACGCTTCTGGAGCCGAATGAGCGCCCCATAGACACGTGGCAACTGCGACGCCAAAGCGAGCAACAC
>QMMB01000004.1 GCA_003647035.1 Deltaproteobacteria bacterium
CATACGCGGGGGCGCCGACCCATTCACTGTGCTGCCCATCCCGAGCCGTCCTCCTGCGTAGAAGTCGATGTACGTCCGTGCCAGCGTCAGCGTCAGGGCCAGCGTCCGTGCCAGTGCCCAGTGTCAGTGCCGGTGTCGGCGATTAGTCAACGGGTCCCGGCGTGGGTAGCTCGACCTCCTCGATCAGCTCGCCCATGTTCGCCTCCGCGGCCGAATAGAACCCAACGCGCATCGCGCCAAAGTCCGACACCATGAAGGTCTGCTCGAAGTTGCGGTGGATGGTGCCCGCGTTGAGGATGGTGAGACCTGGGAAGACTCGGACCATGCGTTCGTGGGTGTGGCCGCCGATCATGAACTGGATGTTCTCGTCGAGCATGAGCTCGCGGAGGGTGGGGATGTCTTGGAGGGCGTAGCCTCGGGTGCCGGGCTTTAGCCACGCTTCGTCGTCGTCACCGACACCGTGGCAGAGCAGCGCCGTGCCACGGGGAGTTGCGTAACGTCGTCCTCTTGGTAGCGACTCGATGAACGTTCGCGACACTTCGTTGATCTCGTGCGTCGCGTTGTCGACGGAGCGTTTCTCGCCGTCGAGGAACCAGCGCTCGTGGTTGCCGGCCACGCATTGCACCCCGCGGGCCTCCAACACGGCGAGGGTCGAGTCCGCGTCTCCGGGGCCGTCGACCAGATCGCCGACACACAGGATCGCATCGACGCCCATCGTCTCCAACGCATCGAGCACTCGCCCGAGTGTTTTGGACTCGCAGTGAACGTCGCCGATGACCCCCAACCGGCTGAGCATGCCTGGGTTGCTCACAGTTCCAATTTAGGAGCTTTCGCACCGCACGCCAACAAGTGCGCGACTGGTGCTCCGTGCCCTCGTGTTGTAGACCCGCTCCCATGCTCGACCTACGCCACGTGAGCGAGAACCTGCCAGAGGTGAAGGCGGCCCTGACGCGCCGCGGCTTTGCCGATGCGGAGCTCCTCGACCGGCTCGGAGCTTTGGCCGAGGAGCGTCGCAGCGGCATCGCGAGTGTCGAGGCCCTACGGCAGGAGCGCAACGAGGCCAGCCAGGCGATGGCAAAGGTTGCCGACAAGGAGTCCGAGGAGTTTCAGGCCAAACGCGAGCAGCTCCGCAACCTGGGAGATCAGATCAAGCAGGGCGAGGGGCACCAAGGCAAAGTCGAAACCGAGCTCGAGGCAATCCTGCTGATCCTGCCGAACCTCCCCCACCCCGACACACCGGACGGCCTCACCGAGGACGACAACGTCGAGGTGCGCGTCTGGGGCGACAAACCGTCGTTCGACTTCGATCCACGTGACCATGTCGAGGTCGGCACTGCGCTCGACATTCTCGACTTCGAGCGCGCCGCGAAGATCAGCGGTTCGCGCTTCGTGGTGCTCAAGGGGCTGGGCTCACGGCTCAACCGCGCCCTGATGCAGTTCATGCTCGATGTGCACACCACCGAGCACGGTTACGAAGAGGTGTGGCCGCCCGTGCTCGTCAAAGACAGTGCGATGCTGGGCACCGGCCAGTTGCCCAAGTTTGCCAAAGACGCCTTTCGCATGGCGAAAGATGCGGAATGGGAAGCGCAGGTCGGGGCCCAAGGGCATGACCTCTACCTCGTGCCCACGGCGGAGGTTCCGATCACGAACCTTCACGCCGGCGAGATCTTGTCCGAGGCCGATTTGCCGGTCGCGTACACCGGGTACACCGCGCGCTTTCGAAGCGAAGCGGGGAGCTACGGCAAGGACACGCGCGGGATGATCCGCGTGCATCAGTTCGACAAGGTCGAGCTCGTTCGATTCTGTCATCCCGACGACGGGGACACGCAACTCGATGCGCTGACGCAGCATGCAGAAACGATCCTGCAGAAACTCGGCTTGCACCATCGGGTTGTGCAGCTCTGCGCGGGTGACATGGGGTTCGCAGCGCAGAAGTCGTACGACCTCGAGGTCTGGTTGCCGGCGCAAGACACCTTTCGGGAGATTTCCAGCTGCTCCTGGTTTGGCGACTTTCAGGCGCGACGAATGAAAGCGCGCTTCCGGCCGGGGGAAAAGGGCAAGCCCCGCTTCGTGCATACCCTCAACGGCTCGGGTCTCGCGATCGGCCGCACACTCGTGGCGATCCTCGAGCAGAACCAGCGGGCCGACGGAAGCGTCGTCGTGCCGGAGCCGTTGCGGCCTTACATGGGCGGTCTCGAACGTATCCCAGCGCCCTAGACGACGACGGATGAGCACCCTCGGCATTCAGCGCGACGTTCCACTTGCTCCACTGACCACGCTGGAGCTGGGCGGGCCCGCAAAGTATTTCGTGCGGGTCGACGACGAGAGCGCGCTGGCCGACGTTCTGAGGTGGGCTGCCGATGAGGGGATGCCGTCCGCGATCTTGGGAGGAGGGTCGAATCTGATCGTGCCTGACGAAGGGTACGACGGCTTGGTCGTCCACATGGGGATCGGCAATCTCGACTTTCGCGGGGACGGTACGGTAGACGCAGGAGCAGGCGTGCCCTGGGAGACCGTAGTCGACGGCGCGCTGTCTCGTGACTGGGCAGGGCTCGAATGTCTGACCGGGATTCCCGGCTCCGTGGGCGCCGCACCGATACAGAACGTCGGCGCGTATGGCCAAGAGGTCGCGGAGGTCGTTGCGAAGGTTCGCGTCCTGCGCCGTGAAACGCTCGCCTTGGAAGAGCTCGTCCCCGAGGATTGCGCCTTCGGCTATCGCGACAGCCTCTTCAAGCGGGAGCCCGGTCGCTTCATCGTTTGCGGGGTTCGCTTTGCCCTGCGCCCCCACGGCCCAGCGACCGTCCGCTACGCTGAGTTGCACGGAGCCATTGGGGCCGACGCGACGCTGGCGGACGTCCGGGGCGCCGTTCTAGAACTCAGACGCCGAAAATCCATGCTGATCGATCCCCACGATCCGAACCACCGTAGCGCCGGGTCGTTCTTCTTGAACCCGATCGTCTCTGGCGCGGAAGCCGAGCGCGTCGTCGGGCAAGCGGTGCGCGACAACGTCGTCGCGGCGCCATCCGATGTTCCTCGGTATCCCGCGGCGGACGGCGAAGTGAAGCTCGCTGCAGGCTGGCTCATCGAAAAGGCGGGCATCGCGAAGGGCACGCGCCGAGGCGCAATCGGGGTATCGACGAAACACGCACTAACGCTCGTGCACCATGGCGGCGGAACGACCGCGGACTTGTTGGCGTTTGCCGACGAGATCCGCGCCCGTGTGCGAGACCGTTTCGGTGTCGACCTCCAGCGCGAACCCAGACTACTCGCCTAGCTACTCGGCGAACGGATCGCTGTATGCCGGCTTGGTGAGGAGATCCTCATCGGTCAGCGCATGAAGGAACGCCAGCATGTCTTGCTTCTCTTGCTCGGTCATCGCGAAGCCGGTCAAGAGAGTGTTCTTGTTGGGGTTGTCCTTGCCGTCACCGGCGTTGGGACCGCTCTCGATCAAGCGTCCACCACGCGCGTAGTGGTCGAGAACCTCTTCGAGCGTCTCGATCGACCCGTCGTGCATGTAGGGCGCCGTCACCTCGATGTTCCGGAGGCTCGGTGGCTTGAATCTGCCCTTGTCGGCCGGGTCGCCGCTCATCTCGTAGATGCCCTCGTTGCCTGCCGGGTAGCTCCCGTCTTCGTCGAGGTTGTACAGGCCGTTGTTCATGAAGAACTTTTGGTTGAAGACCTGGCCCGCGTCGTCAGACGATTGCGAGAACAGGAAGCCGCCGTGGCAGTGGAAGCACTCGAAGGCGTCCTCGACTCCAGCTTCGTTGGTTCCGCCAAAGAACAGGGCCATCCCTCGCTGCTCCGATTCGTTGAGGGCAGTCGCATCGCCCTGCTGCCACCGGTCGACCTTGGAGCCAAAGCTCGTGACTTGGCGTTGGAAGGCGGCGATCGCCTTGGTGATGCTGTCGAGGCTGATCGGATCCATCTGGTCCGGATACGCTTCGGCAAACATGGCGGGATAGTCCCCATCGTCGCGCATGCGGCGAATGAGCTCGTCTTCCATGTTGGCCATCCCGAGCTCGATTGGGTCCTCCCCGAACATCGGGACGAGGGCCTGCTTTTCCAGCAACACGACAGCCTCGTTCGCCCAGGTCAAAGACGCGGCGTAGCCCGCGTTGGCGATGCTCATCGAGCTTCGCGCGAGGATGTCACCCGTGGATCCTTCTGCGAGCGCGAGGCCGTCGGTGAACGCGAGCTCTTGACGGTGGCAGCTGCCGCAGCTCTGCGTCTCGTTGGCGGAGAGCTTCGTGTCGAAGAACAGAAAACGTCCGAGTTCGACCTTTGCGACCGTCATCGGGTTGTCCTCGGGGATCCTTGGCTCTGGAACGGTGTCGGGGAGGTCCCAGACCCATTCCTGAGGCGCGGATGCGGCGTCGCTGTCGCCGCATCCGGCCGCTAGGAGGAGGAAGCTAAGAATGTAGAAGGTGCGTTTCATTGGAGGAGTGCTGGGGTTGATCCAGATCGAGGAGGTTCTACTCGACCGAGAAGAATTGTTGGGTGCCTGCCTCGGACCCACCGAACGGGAGCCCCAGGTTGTCGAAAATAGGTGCGCAGTCGCCGTCCGTCGGACCGGCCATGCAACCGAACGGCGTCTCCGGTTGATTCACGTCGAGCTCGGCGCCCTCGACCAGCGATGCGAAGTCGGCGACCACCGTGTCGTTTGCTGGATCGAAGGACGCAAACTCCGCGTCGGTGCGGTTCGGGTTGTCACATATCGTCGTGCCGCCGGCGACCGGATCGCCGTCACAGGCTGTGCTTCCGAGGTGCATGCGCCAGTCGGTCATGCTGAAGGTGCCGGAGTCGAGTCGGAGGAATTTGTAGCCGCCCTGCCAGTTCCACTGCATGGTGGTCAAGTTCAACGGAGAGTCCGCGGTGGCGGGGTTCTCGTGATTGAGCTCGAAGGGCACACCCATCTTGAAGCGGAGCCCGTCGTAGGTTCCGGTTGGGACCGTGCCTGTGACGACCGTGTTCATTTCCGGCGTCCCCGCGTCGTTACAAGCGTCCTCGAAGTCGAGGAGCGTGGCGTTCCCGGTCTGCCATGGGTTTTCGTCCGATGTAAGCGCTACCGCGACGTAGTCGCCATCGGCGTTCTTGAGCTCGACCTCCTGCACGTAGAGGCGGAAGTCGCCGAGCTGAAGCGAGTTGCCGTTTGCACCGAGGTTGTCGTACGTGGCCCCGCAGACGAAGTCATCCACGCCGACCTTCGCGGCGAACTGAATCGTCACGGCTTGGCTGCCCGCGCCACCATTGCCGCCGCTGCTGCTGTCGCAACCAAAGCTCGCCAGTGCAAGCGCTACTCCAAGGATTGTCAGTGTCTTCATTCTCTTCTTTCCGCGGTCGTTAGAGGTCTGCTTTCGTCCCTGCGAGCACTGCCTGCAACGACGACCGTACGTTTTCGGCGATCCGCTGTTGCACCGCGTCCGGGGACTGCTGCGCAAAATCAATGCCATCGAACCACTTCGTGTGGTCGATTTGAATGTTGACGCTCTCGAGAATCGGGCTGTCGAAGACCAGCGGCCGGTCGAACAGCATGTCCCACTCGAGGACCTCCCAAATGCGAGCGAGCAGCGGCGCGGTGTCCCCCGTCGCCGTGTCTTCGACCTGTCCCACGATCAGGACCGTGTGCTGCATCATGTCCCTGTTTTGCGCGGTCAAACCTACAGCATCATCGTCTGCGGGCATGCCGAGGACGCGGATTCCGCAATAGCGCCCGGGGGGCGGCCGGAGCGTCCCGGCGAACACCGGCGCCCCCGCGCCTTCCATCAAGTCGACGACGAACGGCACGCCCAGGCTCGTCGGCGTGGCCGACTCGTGAGCCCTCGCCCGTGCGGGTGCGACAAGTTCCCATAGGCCTAGGACAAAATTGTCGCACTCGATGAGCTCGACTCTGCCGACAGCGATCAGCGCTCGCTCGAGATGCACGCGGTAGCCCATGTCGGTCCGAATCTGCGCCGGGGTCGCGACCGGCTGGTAGGCGACGTCGACCTCGATGCCGTCGGTGACTTGCATGCAGTGCGGAAGCGCAGCCAGGCTGAGCACAGCAATCGTGATGAAAAGACTAGATCTCATAGACCAATCCTGCCGTGATCGCGAGACCTTCCACGTGACGGCCGTCCAAGCGTTGAATCATCGGGACCGCCGTCGTGAAGTGGAGCAGCACCTTGTCGTGCGGCATTCCGATCAGTCCGAAGGTTCCGTACGTGATGTGGCCGCCAGTGTTGGAGTCGCGAACACCCTGGATGTAGCCCGGTTGATCGAGCCTGAACTCCGCACCGACCTGGAACGCGAGGAAGTGCCAAGGCTGGATCTGCCCGAGTACGGTCTGTCGAAAGCTGATGCCGGCTTGGGTATCCGCTGTCCCCTGGGTCGGGAAGATCGCAGTCGACGAGACGTAGACCGACCATGGATCGGAAAACATGGTGTACGACGCGCCCACGATGGGATCCCACGAGCCGGTGCCTGCCTGAAACTCGAGCGGCAGCGGCACGCCCTCTGCGTCGCGCTCGATCGAGCTCGTCGGGAACTCGAGGCCGCCGATCAAGCTGAGCAAATGTCGAGGCGCAAATTTCCGGTCGCGCCAGACGACGGCGCGCGTCCTGAATTCGAGGTCGCCCGGTGCCCAGATGTCGGCCTCCGCGAGATTGACGGTGCTCACCAGGCGGTGAACGAGCGGCATCATCAGCGACAGCGTCCATCGATCCGTAGGCGAGTAGGCCCCAGCGAGCTCCCTGCGCTGCTCGGAGAGTCGAAGCTCATCGACTCCAGGCTCGCCGATGCGGTCGTTCCGGTGGCGTAGCGTTCCCGAGGTGCGCACACGCTGGCCCTTCGGTTGCTCGAACCCGACGATGGTGAGGGTCGGATCGCCTACCGCACAGGTTCCGCACGCGGAAGCCCCCGCAGCAATCCACAGCGGCGCGAACAACGCCACGGCAACCCAATACCAACCCTTCACCGCCGGAGCTTAGGGACGAACCGCCCCCGGGTGTACGTGGCGAATCGTCGCAGCGGCTTAGCGGGGCATTGGGAACTTCGAGAGCTTCCGTTGGAGCGAGCGCCGATGAATCCCTAGTTTTTCCGCAGCCTTGGTGATGTTTCCACCGCAGTCGGTCAGGACTCTCTGGATGTGCTCCCACTCGACTCGAGCCAATGAAGGCGTTTGTGGCGTCTCGCTTTCGGCAGAAGGCGCCGCTTGCGCCCGCTGAGCGCCGTCCCGATCGAACGAGGCGATCACCTCGTCGACATCGGCTGGCTTGGTCAAGTAGTGCGTCGCGCCGAGGCGCATCGCTTCGAGCGCGGTCGCAATGCTTCCGTAACCGGTCAGCACGACGATCTTGGTCGCCGGGTCGATTCGGTGCAGCGCGCGAACCACTTCCAAACCGGATTTGCCCGGCATGCGAAGGTCAACCACCGCATACTCGGTGCTCTCGCGCTCCGCGATCATGATCGCGTCGTCGTGCCCTTCGGCCTGTTGCGCTTCGTACCCACGTTCCTCGAACGCACGCGTCATGCGTGACCGGAACCGCTCGTCGTCATCGACGAGAAGGATCGACGGCTTGGGGGCACTGTCATCGGTTGCGTCGGTCATGTGCCTCGCCGACTCTGTGGACCTTGCGGAAGCACGACACGGATCGTGGTGCCCTGGCCGGTAGCTGACTCGATGGTGAGGTGGCCGCCCAACGAGTCTACGAGTGTCCGCGCCAGGAACAACCCCAGACCCATCCGGTCGCCGGCGTTCTTGGTCGTGAAAAACGGCTCGGTGGCGCGCTGCACCGCGTCGGCGTCCATGCCGCCCCCTTCATCGATGAAGCGAAGCTCGACCGCCCGACCAAACCCGCGCACTTCGAGTGCCACACGCTCTGTCTCGCAGGCGTCGAACCCGTTTCGTGTGATGTTCTCGACCATCTGCACCAGCGCGTCATGGGGCGCCTCGATACTGGCGACGTCGGTCGTGGTCACCCAATGCTCCCCTTGGTCGGGGGTCAAGCGGGTGCGCACGTCGGCAAACAGGTCTTCGACTGGGATCGAGCGCAGCGTCTCGCCCACGTGCTCCCCTCCGGCAGCGGCCATTCGAGCGAGCACTACGCGACACCGCTCCAGTTCCTCGTGAATCAACTCCGCATCTTCGACGAGCCCCTCGCCCCCTCGGAGCTTCCGCGCTTGGCGCTCAATCTCTTTGGCGGCGACGGCGATCGTACCGAGCGGCGTCCCGAGCTCATGCGCCGCCCCGGCAGCCAAGGTCGCGATTGAAGCAAGCTTTCCCCAACGGTGGCTGCGTTCCTCGGCCTCGGCGAGCGCCCGTTCACGGCGTCGCAGCTCCAACGACAACTGGCTGACGAAAAAAGTGATCAGCGCCACCGCCAAGACCAGCGCGATGAACATCCCGTATAGGTGAGCTTGAAAGCCGCCACCTTGACCCGCATGGCCGAGATGTTCGCTTGGGGCGTGGATGACGAAGAGAGCGGCAAACGAGATGATCGAAAGTCCCGCGATCGTCCAAGTCCACCTGGGCGTCAACATGACGGCCGACATCGCGATGTACACGACGTAGATGATGCTGAACGGGTTGGTCGGCCCGCCCGACAAGTACAACATGCCGGTCAGGAGCACGACGTCGAGCAGGAAGAACGCACCAAGGTGGCCGGCACGGCCCTTGCGGGATACCAGCCAGACGTTCGACAGGGCACCGATGGCAACGAGCGACCAGATGGGAGCGAAGGGCAGCTCGACCCCCAAGATCTGGGTCGCGACGAGGACCGTCCCCGCCTCGGTTCCGAGCGCCCCCCAACGCATGCGGGCCAGCCATTGCGCGCCGCTCGCCGTCGCTCGTTCGCCCGGGCTCACGACTCGGACTGAGCTTCGCCCTCGGCAGGCGCGTCGAGGTCGACGCTGCCGTACATCGCCTCGGCGATCTTGTAGGCGCTGAGCTCGAGTGTCTCGAGCGCGTCCTTGATGGCGATGGCGTCGCCTTCGTCGACGCAGACGTGCAACGATTTGATGTCTGCTTCGGCCTCCGCGACGACGTCTTCGGGAACCATCTCGCGGCACTCGGCGACCGCGCGCTCACTCGTGTACAATAGTGCTTCGGCCGCATTGCGGAGCTCCGCCAGCTCGCGGCGCTTTTGGTCGGTCGTTTTGTAGGCATCGGCCTCGCCGATGATGCGCTCGATGTCGTCTTCAGTGAGCCCGCTCGATGCGACGACGAGGATGTTCTGTTCCCGGTTCGTGCCCAAATCTTTCGCGCTTACGTTTACGACGCCGTCCGCGTCGATGTCGAACGTGACCTCGATCTCCGGGACGCCTCGCGGCGCTGGAAGGATCGGCGCGAGCTCGAACTTGGCCAACGATTTGTTGTCCTCCGCCATGTCGCGCTCACCTTGCAGCACGTGAATCGGAACGAAGCTTTGGTTGTCGACGCTCGTCGTGAAGATCTCTTTGGCGCGGGTGGGCACCGTCGTGTTGCGTTGAATCAGCTTGTGAAAAACGCCACCGCCGGTTTCGACGCCGAGGCTCAGGGGCGTGACGTCGAGAAGAAGAACCTCTTCGACTTCACCGAGCAGCGCGGCGCCCTGGAGCGCGGCGCCCATCGCGACGACCTCATCAGGGTTGACGCCTTTGTAGGGTTCCTTGCCGAAGAAGTCCGCGACTTTGGACTGCACCATGGGCATACGGCTCTGGCCGCCGACGAGTAGGATTTCGTCGATGTCTTCCCTTTTGACCCCAGCGTCCTCCAGCGCTTGCTGACAGGGGCCGAGAGTCTGGTCGATGATCGCCGAGACCAGGATCTCGAGCTCGCTGCGCTTGAGCCTGGTTTCGAGATGCTTTGGGCCGGAGTCATCCGACGCGATGAACGGCAGGTTGATCTCCGTCTCGAGCGACGAAGACAGCTCGTGCTTGGCCTTCTCGGCTTGCTCCTTGAGGCGCTGAAGCGCGACGCGGTCCTCGCGCAAGTCGATGCCGTTGCTCTCTTCGAAGCGACGCGCCAATTCTTCGACCAGCGCGTTGTCCAGGTCTTCACCCCCGAGATGTGTATCACCTGCCGTTGCCTTCACACTGAAGACGCCATTGGCGATTTCCAAGATCGAGATATCGAACGTGCCACCGCCAAGGTCATACACGGCAACCCGTTTGCCCTCTTTCTCTTCGAAGCCGTATGCGAGCGCGGCTGCGGTAGGCTCGTTGATGATGCGGCGGACTTCGAGGCCTGCGATCTTTCCTGCGGCTATCGTCGCGGAGCGCTGGGCGTCGTTGAAGTAGGCGGGCACCGTCACGATCGCCTCGACGATGTCGTCGCCAAGGAAGGACTCCGCCACCTCCCTCATCTTCTCGAGGATCATCGCCGAGATTTCGGGTGGCGAGTACTGGTGCTCCTCGATTTGGATCCAGGCGTCTCCACATTCGCTTTCGACGACTCGGTAGGGCACCGCGCGCATGTGCTTCTGCGCCGGCTCCGCGTCGAATGCCAGACCCATCAGGCGCTTGATCGCAAAGACGGTGCTCTCCGGATGAGTGACACCTTGCCGTTTCGCCACGCTACCCACGCGACGCTCGCCGTCCTTGGAGAACGACACGACCGAGGGTGTGGTGCGGCTGCCCTCCGCGTTCGGGATCACCTGTGGCTGCCCGTTGTCGACAAACGCGACACAAGAGTTGGTCGTACCCAGATCGATCCCGATGATCTTCCCCATCTTGCCTGCCTGCGCTTCTTTATACCCCGAGGTGGGGGTTGTCGCATCTAAGGGGCGACTATTCGCTCTCGGCTTCGCCGCCGTCGCGGCCGGCTGACTCGCCGCCCTGATCACCTGTGCCGGTCGGCGGCTTCGCCACCACGACCATTGCCGGCCTCAACAGGCGCTCTCCGAGGTAGTAGCCGGGCACGATCTCCGCGACGATCGTGCCCGGCGCGTGCTCGTCGGTTTCTTGCTGCTGCATGGCGTCATGGCAGGTCGGATCGAACAGACGACCGACAGTTGTAACGCGTTTCAGACCCAATCGCTCGGCGATGTCCTCGAAGCCTCGGAGCACCATGTGGACGCCGTCCGTGACGGCCGATACCTCAGTTGCGTCGGTCATGGCGACCGCCGCGCGCTCGAGGTTGTCCACGATCGGCAGAACCTCCCGGAGGGTGTCCTCGACGGTACGCCGGCGAACCTCTTCGATCTCTTTGCGCGATCGTTTCCGGAAATTATCAAAGTCGGCCGCGATACGCAGGAGCTGGTCGCGCATCCGATCGCGCTCGGTACGCGCCTTCTCGAGGTCGCTGGGCTCCGCCTCCGCCTCTTCCCCGGAGTCCTCCTCCGGGAAGATGACCTCTTCGTCTTCGTTCTCGCCGCTGGCCCGTTCGTCCTTCGGCTTTTCCCCCGCGTGTTCGCTCATGCTCTGTATCCGTCTTGTTCTGGCTTCTCTTAGGAGCCCTTGGACGCGCCAGGAAGTCGACCGTCCAGGATGTCGCTTAGCACATCGGCTGCGAACCCCACCAAAGGTATGTACTTTCTGTAGTCCATGCGCGTCGGACCCACGATTCCGAACGAGCCCACGCTGGTGCCGTCCCGGCGGTATGGACTCGAAATAACGCTGATATCACCCACCCCGTCGAGCGCCGTCTCGGAGCCGATGAAGACCTGGACCCCATCGGCGAGCAGGGTTTGCTCGAGGAGCTCCAGAAGCTTCTGTTTCTCTTCGAAGGCGTTGAGATAGCCTCGGATCTTCTCGGCATCCCCGAATTCCGGGCGGTCGAAGAGCGTGCCCTGCCCTTCGATGACGACCCGGGCCCGTTCGACGTGGCCTTCGACCGTAGCCTGCACCATTCGCTGCGCCTGCTCGCGCAGGACCTGGTACTGGCCCCGCTCTGTGGCGATACGAACCGCGAGCACGTCGCGGACGGATCGAAGTGTTCGGCCGCCAACCAGATCGGCCAGGTAGTTGTTCACCCGCTCGAGGATGTGGCCGTCCACGTCGAGCTCCGTCACGACGACCCTGTTCTCGACTCCGCCCGAGCGTGCGACCAGAACTGCCAGTGTCCGCCCGCTGGAGAGTCGCATGAACCGAAGCTGATCGAGGATGGCCTCGGCAACCGGCGGCCGGGCGATGATGGTCGCGGTGCCGGTGAGGCGGCTCAGCAGCTGGCCGGTTTCCCGAACGGCGTCAGCGCCAGGCTCCAGATCTTGCAGACGCTGAATCAGTGCCGTCCGGTGAGCATTTGAAATGTCGCCCCCCGAGGCCATGGCGTCGACGAAGCATCGGAAGCCAGCGTCGGTGGGAACCCGGCCCGCGCTCGTGTGCGGCTGGCGCAACAGCTCCGAGTCTTCGAGCTCGACGAGCACACTTCGAACGGTCGCGGGCGACAGCTTGATCGCGTAGCGCTTGGCAATGCGCCGCGAGCTCACAGCCTGCCCCGAGGCGATGTACTCGGTCACGACTGCGAACAGGATCCGCCGATGGCGTTCGTCCAATGTCACCGTCACCTTCTCGAGAAAGTAGAAGCTTGGGCGGCCGTGTCAAGCCCGCGAAAGCGTCCGGAAAATTGCGCTCGGACCCCAGGTTGCGGCAGGCTCGACCTCGTGAGACCCAGCGCCGCCCTTCTGCCGTTCTCCTTGATGGTGATGGCGATCATGACGGTTCCGACCTTGGTTCTCGACGAGCAGGGCCTACCCCGCTACCGCCACCTCCGGGGGGAGCTCCGGGAGCTTCGCGACTCCAACGAAGAACTGGTTCGCGAGATTGCCACCCTCAAAGGCGAGATCGATGCCCTGCGGAGCGATCCGGCCTACGTCGAGCGTATCGCCCGTGACGAGCTCGGCATGGTCCGGGCCGAGGAGTTCGTCTTCCAGTTCCCGCCTCGGTAGCCGAGCGGGGTGGGCGGCTTGCCCACATTCGAGCGGTTTTCTTGCTGAACGAATGGCAGCGGGCGTAACACCGCTGTCATATGACGGCCCTCGTCCAGGCAGCGCTCCGCGTCAGGCGCACCGCGCGGTCGGCATGGGGATTGGCCGCCGCGTTCCTGCTCGCGGCATTCTTGTTGGCCGGCTTCTTTGTTCCCGGCAGTCGGGAGCTCGGCTGGCTGCACCTGTCGTGGGTCGTGGCCTGGATCGCGCTCTTCGGGCACCGCACCCACAACGCATATCGGCAAGGCGCCGACCCGAGGTCCGCGTTCGAGTTGGGCGTCCTGCTGCTCGTCGGTGTGCAGGCGCTCGTTCAGTTCCGTGGCGGCATTGGTAGCGATCTCTATCCGTTGACGTTCGTGGCGGTTGCGCTCGTTGCGTCGTTCGCAGTCGGACTGGCGGGTATCGGTGTCGTAGTCTTCGCGCTCGCGCTCGGCCTTGCTACAGCGTTTTTCGGCGAACAGATCAGCGACCCGTTGCTGCTCGGCGTGAACGCGCTCTTCATCGTTTGCTTTGGCGCGCTCAGTCACCTGTTCACGCGCGCGGAGATCGTGCGCGTACGACGCAAGTCGGACCTCGAGCTTGCAGCCCAAAAGGAAAAAGTGAAGGACGATACGCGACTCTTTCGTTTGGTTGCGCCTTCGTCGGACCGAGTGAGGGACGAGGAGCGCCTATACGAAACCAGCGTTCAAGAAGTTCGCCAAGCACTCTATCACGCGCTGCAGCTCCTGCATCGGACCTTGGACCTGCATACCTGTGTGCTCCTGATGCCGTCCGACGAGGCCGAGCAACTGTGCATCGCCGAGTTGGTGACGAACAGCGATGACGTGGCCGATGGCCCTTTCGCCCTCGGCGCGGGGGCGGTCGGCGCGGCTGTCAGGAGGAAGGTCACCGCCAGTCTGCAGCAGATTCGTCCGGGATATGGGGGGATTTGTTACTATCGGGGGCCTGCGTCGGTGCGGTCGTTCATCGCCGTTCCAGTCCTCGAGCGAGGTCATCTACGGGCGGTGCTTTGCGCCGATCGCGTCATCGATCGCGCGTTCGGGCCCGAGGAAGAAGAGCTGCTCCGGGATAGCACCTCACACATTCTCCGCGCGTTCGAAAACGAACGCGTCTTCGTTCAGCTCGAAAGCGCCAAGCGCGAGCAAGAGACGCTCTATCGTGTTTCCCAGGCTCTCAGCACGGCGCTGACGCAGGACGTGGTCATGGAGCTCGGGTTGACCGCGGCGAAGGAAATCGCGCCACACGACTTTGCCGCGATCACCGAGTACCAACCGGAAGGGCGGCGGCACGTTGTACGGCGTGCGGCAGGCGAGCGGGCGCTCGACTTCCAAGGGCTTCGCTTCCGGGACAACGCCTCCCTCACTGCGATGGTGGTCAAGAATCGGCACTACCTCCCGTATCGTGGCGAGTTCGACTCCAAACAGCAGGTGCTGTTCACCAAGAAGGCAAAACTCAAAGCAATGGAGTCGCTGCTCGTATTGCCGCTGGTGGCGTGCGAAGAGCCGATTGGAACCTTGATCGTTGCGGCGAAGGCGTCTGGCGCATTTGGCACCTCAGTGCGTGAGACGCTGCAAGCGCTCGCGAACCAACTCGCCGTCGCGATGGCGAACGCGCGGTCCGTTCGTCTGCTCGAGGAGTTGGCGACGACGGACGGCCTGACGGGTTGCCTCAATAAGCGGGCGCTCCTCGACCACATGGAGCAGAAGCTGATGGCCGCGCAGCGATTCGGCCGCAAACTGTCTCTGATTGTGACGGATCTCGACCACTTCAAAGCGGTCAACGACACCTACGGTCACGCTGCGGGCGATCGGGTCCTCAAGGAGCTCGGTGAGGTGCTCCGGCGCGTCAAGCGAGAGACCGACATCGTAGCCCGCTTTGGCGGAGAAGAGTTTTGCGTGCTCTGCGAAGAGACCGATTTGCGCGGCGCACAGCTGCTTGCGGAGCGAGTTCGCGAGGAGCTGGAGAAGACCGAGGTGTTGACCGAGCTCGGGCCCTTGAAGGTCACCGCGTCTCTCGGTGTCGCGACGTTTCCCGATCACGCTTCAACCGCTGCGGACCTGTTCGTGCAAGGCGACAAGGCGCTTTACGAAGCAAAGCACCGCGGTCGCAACCAAGTCTGCACCGTCTAGAGTACGGATCTTTTCGCTTGTGCTCGGCTTACCTCCTCGTTCGCTCCCTGCGAGGCACGGACGTACCTCTCAGTCGCTCTCTGTGGGGGCGCTCGAGCACAAGCGAAAATCTCCGCACTCTAGGTTTCAGGGGCTCTTGAGCTCTAGGGTTTGCGGGTCTAGCATCCACTGGAAGTGGCCCTTGCCGCCCTCGACGCGCAACAAGCAAGCGGCCGACGTTCGGAAAGACGGAAACGTGGCCAGTTGGCAGAGATGGCTCGCAAGCACACCGACCTTCGGCATGTGCGTCACCATCACGAGCAAGTCATCGTCGGATGCGTGCTCGAGCGACTCGAGGGCCTGCGCGGTGCTGCCGACTTCGCTCGATAGCGCGGACTGCACCTCGAGGGGGCCGTGGAAGCCGGGGTGCGTGGACGCCAAGATCTCCGCGGTTTGAACCGCGCGCACCAAGGGGCTCGTGTAAATGCACGAGTATTGCAGGCCGAGGCCCGCCAAGGCCGCGCCGACCTGGGCCATCGTCTGCCGCCCTGCGTCGGTCAGCCAACGGTCGTGGTCGGTCGGAGCTGAACGCATATCGACCGCCTCTGCATGTCGTAGCAACAGAACCCGCATGGGGAGTAGCTTGGCACGCCCGCTAGGGGTCGTCTTGCGAACTGTGCGCCGAAAGCGCGAAAGATTCCTCCGGGGAGAGGACCAACCGGTGTCGCGCATAGAAGGCGAACCACAGGAGTCCGAGGCCGTACCAAACCGCCGCTCCCGCTACGACCCGTTGATAGATCGGGTCGGTGACGAACAGTGCCACCAGGGTGACTATCGCGATGAGCAGTGCCACTACTGCGCCCGGTATGCCGAGGGGGCTTCGGTAAGGTCGGTCGATGTGAGGCAGCCGAATGCGCAACAGGATGTACGACACCATCTGAAGCGCGTACGCAATGACCGCGCCGAAGACCGCCATGTTGAGCAGCACGGCGCCAACTGGATGCTCGGGGCCGAGCGAGTGAATACCGTAGGCGACCACGTAACCGAGCAGGGCGCCGACGAAGAGCGCGACGTGAGGTGTCTGGCGGCGATGATGCGTCCGCGAGAGCCAGCGTGGGAAGTAGCCCGCTCGCGAGAGCGAAAAGATCTGTCGCCCGTACGCGAAGATGATGCTGTGGAAGCTTGCGATCAGGCCAGTCACCGCAACGAGTGCTAGCAGTTTCGCGCCGAGGCCCGCACCGAAGATCGTCTTGAAACCTTCGAACAACGGTTCTGCGGAAGAGCCGAGCACCTGGGAGCCCGGCCGGATCCCCGCGTTCAGGAAGAGGGTCGCAAAGGCCGCCACGACGAGGGTGAGTAGGCCGTAGAGCAGCCCACGCGGTAGATCGCGCGCGGGAGTATGCGCTTCTTCACCGGCGAGCGGAAGCTGTTCGATCGCCAAGAAGAACCAGATCGCAAAGGGAAGCGCCGCCAGGATCCCGGCCGCGCCGTACGGCAGCCACCGGCTCTGTCCCATCTCGGGCTCGATGTTGAGGGCCCATTGCATGTCGAAGTGCGGAATCGCCGATATCCAGAACACGACGAGCACAGCGAGCGCCATCATGGTGATCAGCACGGTAAAACGGAACGTCGTCTCGACGCCGGCGACGTTAAGGCCGACGAAGGCGGCGTACGCGGCTAGCCACCACCGCGGCTCGACGCTTGCGGGGGTCTCAAAGAGCGCGCCGAGGTACCCACCGATGCCGACGACGATCACGGCGGGCGTGAGGATGTATTCCATGTTCTCCGCAAGACCTGTGATGTACGCGCCCCATGGTCCCATGGCCGACCGCGCAAACGAGTACGCACCGCCGGTGTGCGGAAGGGCGGCCGCCATTTCCGCGATGCTGAAGCACAGGCCGGCATACATCACCGTAATGACGACTGTTGCGATCAGAAGACCACCGAACCCGCCGGCAGCGAGGCCGAAGTTCCACCCGAAGAAGTCCCCTGAAATCACCGCCCCGACCCCGAGCGCCCACAAAGACCATACGCCCGCATACCGGCGCAATCCGCGCTTCTCGAAGTAGTGCTCGGCGACCGGGACGTACTCGACCCCCTGATCCTTCTTCTTCATGGCGCGGAGTGTAGCGGTTTGCCGGGACAGGCGATAAGGTTCCGCGCATGTTGCCGATCGATCTTTCGGGGAAGCGGGCTTTCGTCGCAGGCGTTGCGGACGATGCCGGGTTTGGATTTGCGATCGCCAAGGCGCTTGCGATGGCTGGCGCGTCGGTTTGCGTGGGCACGTGGCCGCCAGCGCTTGGAATCTTCGAGACGCTGTTACGCCGCGGGAAACTCGATTCCTCTTTGGCGATGCCCGACGGGAGCAAGCTCGAGCTCGAGCGCATTTATCCGCTCGACGCCGAGTACGACGCTCTAGAAGATGCGCCCCAGGAGCTCCGTGATCAGAAGCGCTACCGCGAACGGGGCGATTTCAGCATCGATGGGGTGGCCAACAAGCTCCGCGAGGATTTCGGTGACTCATGCATCGACATCGTCGTGCACAGCCTCGCGAACGGGCCCGAGGTCACCAAGCCACTGATGGAGACCAGCCGCGGCGGCTACCTCGCAGCGCATGGCGCGAGCGCATATTCGTTCATCTCCCTCGCCCAGCGACTGCAGCCCTTGATGCGCCCCGAAGGCGCGCTCCTGGCACTCTCGTACCTGGCGAGCCAAGGGGTCGTGGCCGATTACGGCGGCGGAATGGCTTCGGCGAAGGCCGCGCTTGAAACCGACGCGCGGATGTTGGCGTTCGAGATGGGCCGGCAAGGCGGGCACCGGGTCAACGTGATCTCGGCTGGGCCCTACGCGTCTCGCGCGGCATCCGCGATCGGGTTCATCCACAAGATGATCAAGTACTACGAGATGAACGCGCCCTTGCCCGACGCGCTTCAGGCGGAAGAGGTGGGTAACGCGGCGGCCTTTCTTTGCAGCTCGCTGGCGAGCGGCATCACTGGAACGGTACTCTACGTCGACAAGGGCTATCACGCGATGGCAGTCCCCGCCGACGTGTCCGGCCTGATCGACTCCCTCACCCGCGGCTAGGTGCGCGAGCCGAAGGCGAAGCCCGGCGCGCATGCGCCGCCAAGGCAAAGCGAAGCGCATGCCGCGGAGGGAGGATTACGCGGCGGGGGTGGGTGGGTCGGATGAAAGGCGTGGGTGGGTCGGATGAAACAAGCCTGACCACGTTCCCAGTCGCCACAACGCTTTCGGATCACACACTAGGCTGCGGCCATGTCGTGTTGGGCGGTCGGGCGGATGCTGCTGGTCGCTGGGGGGACCTGCAGCGTGGCCGCTAGCGCGCGCTCGGTCGCAACACGCTCGCCGAGCCAGGGGTCGAGGGCTCGCATCAGGGCACGGGCGGAAGGATGACGGCCGGCGGTGCGGCGGCTCAAGAGCTTGGCGATGAGACCGTCCATCTCGTCGTCGACATGCGGCGACAGCTGTCTCACGCGCGGAGCGTCTTCACGGATGATGCGGCGGAGGACCGCGGTCACGTCGCTCCCAGTAAAGGGCAGCTTGCAGGTGAGCGCCTCGAACATCGTGATCCCTATGCCGAAGAGGTCTGCACGCGCGTCGACGAATGGGTTCCCGCTCGCCTGCTCGGGCGAGGCGTAGCTCGGCGTGCCATAGACGCGACCCCGCTCTCTAGCGCGCTCGTCGGCCGGCGCCGTGTCGGCCGCGCACACGCCGAAGTCGAGAAGGTGGACGTCGAGCTCCCCGTAGCCACCACGGTTGAGCAGAATGTGCTCGGGCTTGATGTCCCGGTGGACGTAGCCATGCCGATGCACGCTGTGCAGGATCGACGATAGCCTAGCCACGATTACGGAGACCTGCCGCGGATCGAGCGGCCCGCACCGTCGCAAATACGAAGAGAGGCTCTCCGATCGCATGTGCTTCATCACGAGGTACGGCGACTCGTCGGGCAGCGTGCCGTGGTCGATGACCGGCACGATGCCCGGATGAAAGACGCGCCGGGCGACCTCGACCTCGCGCCGCACACGGCTCATCAAGTCGGGGTTGCCGGCATGTGCCGGCCGGAGCGTCTTGACGACGACCCGCTCGAGCGTGGCCAACCGCTCAGCCTCGAAGACGATCCCGGTCCCCCCCATGCCGATCGCGTTCCCGATACGATAGCGCCCATCAAGAAGCGTCCCCCGAAGCTCCCCACGCTCGTCCGACACGACCATCCCGCCGAAGATCGGCCGGCAACCCCGCGGGGGTCAAAAAACCGGCTAACCGCCCCCCGTGTCGGTGTCAGTCCCAGTCCCAGTGACCGTGTCTTGGGGCTCGACTATGTCCTCGTGATCTCCTTTTTCCGAGTGAGTGGGGTGCGGGCTTCGCCCTTCTGGGGAACCCCACTCACTCGGAAAAAGGAGATCACTCATGGGACTTATCATTCAGCAACGGGCGCTTCAGGCGGCTGGGCGGCTGCGGCAGGTTCTTCCAATCGTTCGCAAACGGGATCGGTCGCTCTGCGACCAAATCCACCGGGCGATGAATAGCGTCGTTCTCAACATCGCGGAGGCCGATGGAAACGATGCGGGGACGGCAAGAGCTCGGTTCGCGTCGGCGTGCGGCTCGGCCAAGGAGGTGCGCGCGGGGCTCCAAGTGATGGCGCACACCTCATCGAGCCTCTCGTCGAGGTGAGTCGCCCTCTGGGCCTCGATGTACCCCCAATCGCTCGCGACGTTCA
>QMMB01000005.1 GCA_003647035.1 Deltaproteobacteria bacterium
CAGAACGGCTGCTGAGGCCACGAATGAGGAGCACACCAAACTCACGAAGAAAGCCACGAGCAGCGTGCGCGCGACCGTCTCGGTCTTGGCCCCGGGTTCTTTCGCTGTCTCAGACACTGCGCCTCAACCTCCGCGTGATGTTCGCCCGCACGACGAAGTGGTCGATGGTGGGCGCAAAGACATTGGCGAAGAGAATCGCCAACATGATCCCCTCCGGGAACGCGACGTTGACCACTCGGATCACGACCGTGATCACGCCTACGAGAACACCGAAGACCCATCTTCCCGGGTTGGTGACGCATGCGGTGACCGGGTCGGTGGCCATGAAGATCATGCCAAAGGCAAATCCACCGAGCACCAAGTGCCAGTACCAAGGCATCGCGAACATGGGATTGTCGACGGATCCAACCGCATTGAAAAGGGTGGCAGTCGCGAACATGCCGAGCATGACCCCAGCGATGATCCGCCACGAGGCCACGCCGGTGTAGACGATGAAGGCGCCACCGATGAGGCACGCGAGGGTCGACGTTTCGCCAATCGAGCCTTGAATGGGGCCAAGGAAGGCATCCATCCAAGTCACGCCCTCCTCGAAGATGCCCTGCACTCCCCTTTCGGCGCCAATCGCCAGCGGCGTCGCGCCAGTAACGACGTCGATCGGGGGTGTCCACACCGATTCGCCAGACATTTCGACCGGGTATGCGAAATACAAGAAAGCGCGACCCGCTAACGCGGGGTTCATGAAGTTCTTGCCAGTGCCCCCGAAGACCTCTTTGGCCATCACCACGCCAAACGAGATGCCGAGAGCAACCTGCCAAAGCGGTGTTGTCGCGGGGAGCGTCAAGGCATACAGGATCGATGTGACGAAAAAGCCTTCGTTGATCTCGTGGTTGCGAATCCCGGCGAAGAGGACTTCCCATACGCCGCCGGCGGCCAGAGTCACCACGTAGATCGGCAAGAAATACAGCAGGCCGTGGAAGGTGGCCGCCCCGACGTCGTTCGGATTGTGGCCGATCCCCAGCGTGGCCATCGCCGCCCCCCGCCAACCGGCAGGGGCAACCAGGCCGAGCTCCTGGATCGCGAGGTTTGCGTGAAAGCCCGTGCTCCACATCGCCATCGCGGCACATGGCAGGACACCGATCACCACGAGTCCCATCACGCGCTTGAGATCGATCGCGTCCCGCACGTGCGGGGCATGGCGAGACACGTCGGGCGGCGAGTACAAGAGCGTGTCGACCATCTCGTAGATCGCCTGATAGCTCTCGAAACGGCCGCCGTTCGCAAACTGCGGCCCAATCTTGTCTAGGAGTCTTCGTAGTGGACGCATCAGCCGTCCTTCTCGATGAGATCCAGGGTGTGCCTCAGAAACGCGCCGTACTCGTACTTGCTGCAACACACGAACGAGCAAAGCGCGAGGTCTTCCTCATCGAGCTCGAGGCACCCAAGCGCCCGTGCGGTTTGGGTGTCTTGAACGATCAGCGCTTTCAGCAGGGGCGCCGGCAAGATGTCGAGCGGCATGACTTTCTCGAAATTGCCGATGGGGATCATGGCGCGCGGACTGCCATGCTGCGACGTGGTGAGCGGAAACCGGTGACTCCGAGGGCGTAGGGCGGAGACAAACGCGCGGATTGCCGAGTAGTTGTCGAAGCCTGGCGCTAGCCAGTTGAGGAAGCGTCGGCTTTGGTCTTCGCGGAGAACACTCAGTTGGAGGTCGTAGGGACCGAGATATTGGGCGCGCCCCGCCGCACGGCGCCCGCCTAGAATCGACCCAGAGATCACGCGGCAGTCGTTTGGCTCGAGCTCGCCGTTCAACAGATCTTCGGTGCTCGCTCCGACTCGGGTACGCAGCAGACGCGGTTGCCGAACCACGGGTCCGCCGAGGGCGATGATACGTTCGGTCGAGAGCCGCCCCGTCGTGAAGAGGGAGCCGATGGCGATCACATCCTGGTAGTTCAAGTGCCACACCGACTTGTTGTCGCTGACCGGATCGAGGAAATGAATGTGCGTGCCGGGAAGGCCGGCGGGATGCGGCCCCTCGAATACCACCGAGGCTACGGATTGCTCCTTGGGGAGATCCAGCTCTGGTCCTGGCGCTTGGCAAACATAGACGGAGCCGTCAGTCAGCCGGCTGACGACGGCCACACCGTCGGAGAATGCGCGGGCCCGCTCGCCGATGACGAGGCGCGGGTCGCCGCTGAGTGGGTTGGTATCGATTGCGGTGACGAAGATGGAATGCGGGGACGCCTCGGCATTTGGGACGCGACCGAACGGGCGCGTCCGAAACGAAGTCCAAAGGCCGGAACGGAACAGGGTCTCTCGTACTTCATGCCGGTCGAGCGTCGTTAGCGCGCCGGGATCGTGCGAGGCAAACTTCTCCTCCTCGTCGCCCTCGAGCCGGATGACCACCGATTGCAACGACCTCCGCTCGCCCCGATGAATCGCGACCACCTCCCCGCACCCAGGCGACGTGAACATGACGTCGGGATTGCTCTTGTCGGTCAGCAGCGCTTGTCCGAGTCGAACCCGATCGCCGACTTCGACCAGCAGCTGCGGGCGTAGCCCATGGTAGTCCTTCGCGACCAACGCTACCCAGCCGACCGTGTTGGCGTCGTCGATGCGCTGCTCCGGCGCACCGGTGATGGGAATGTCCAACCCTCTTCGAACCCTGATCAGCATCCGAGGTGGCGGAGTCTAGCCCGGTCCAAGGCAGCTGCAGAGCCGGGTATGAGGTCACCTTCAGGCGGGTGAACGACCCGTTGCTCAACTAGCTTCACGTCGCAGAGTCCAACGTCTCCTGGAGCACGCGCAGCAGGTCTACGTAGCTCACGATGCCGAGCAGGTCACCAGTGTCGGGGTCGGCGACGGCGACCGCACCGACCCGATGCAGAAGCATTAGCTCGGTCAGCTCTCCGATCTCAGCCTCGGGCTCGACTTTGACCGGACTGGTTTTCATGATGTTGCCGACCGTCGAGGAGCGCGCGGCCTCGACGGCGTCGATCGCATCGTCTTCCGTCGGACCCGAGAAAACACGAAGGTCGCGGTCGCTGATGATGCCGACGAGCTCTCGCCCCCGGACCACCGGAAGGTGCCGAACATCGAGCTCATACAGCAGTCCGAGCGCTTCGGCTACCGACATGAGCTCGGTCGCCGTCACGGGGTTTTCTGTCATGATGTCTTTTGCACGCACAAGCTTCTCCTTTCTAGGTCGTCCGCTATCAAGCTAGAACATGGGGAACGGCAGAGTTGGTTCCACCGCATCGAAATTCTGGATGATCTTCAACGTGGTGACCACCGCTATTAGCGAACAAAGGTTTGCTGCGACGAGGGTCCACCCCATGAAACGCAGTCGACGAGCGGTTGGCTGAAGGATCGCCATCGTGAGCACCACGACCGCGACGGGCACCGCCGCAGCAAGGACCCAAAGGCCGATCCGAGATCCGTAAGGCGCTGCCACCCCGACGACGATCACCGCCAGGCACGCCAGTATCAACAGCAGGCGCTTGAAGCGTGTACGTGCGAGAGCTTCATCGGACTTCGCCTTGGTGCGAGCGACGGTCAGTCGCACGGCCGCCGTCCCCAAAAGGGAGGTCACCAACCAAATCAGGGCCACCGCCAGCGTCGGAGCCAGGCCAAGGCCCGACGAAAGCCCCAAGGGAATCGCGATCGAGGAGAGCGTCGCTGCTGCGAGTACTTCGCCGACCATGCTCCGTTCGAGCCCCTGCATCGCTAGCATGATCAGCCCACCGCCGAGGGGCAGCGGTATGCCGACGGCGTATTGAACCGCCACCGTTGCAAGCAGGAGCCCTGCAACGCCGGCGCAGAAGGCAACCAGCAAGAAGACCAGGAGCGCGCGTTTGGCACGGTCGCTCTCTTCGCGTTGCATGCGGTTCCCTCGCTGCCCGAACAGTACGAGAAGCGGCTCATTCGCGAGGAAAACCGCGATGGCGCCGATGGCGAGGAGCCAGGTCGAGGTCGTCGGCGAGCCGCCCAGGAAGACGGTGGCAATAGGAAACAAAAGCTCCGCGTAAGCGCCGTGCTCGCGGGGGATCATCTTGCGTTGTGCCGTGCCCATGTGTTCTTGGAGATAGCACCCGATGCGGCACGATCCATCGCATTTTGCACGTAACCAGAACGCGCTTCGCGCAATAGCTGCGTATTCGGGCATAACTGGGCCCGCGATGTCGTGGTAAACCGGTTGCCACGTGACCGATCGGAGATTCGACGCTATGGAGGCCGTATGTGGACGGCCGTAGTTGCCGGGGCCGCGGCAGGCCTCGCATCGGTTCCGCATTGCACGGCCATGTGCGGACCGCTGGCTGCATACGCGTGCAGTGGGCAGCCCGGCGCATCCGGACAAAGCCGCTATCAGCTCGGACGCTTCATCAGCTACTCGGTGCTCGGCGCCATCGCTGGCACGGTCGGGGGTGCAACGGCGGTAAGCCTTCCACACGCGTGGGGCAGCGCGCTTCTGAGTTGGTCGCTTGCCCTAGGGCTCGGGTTGGCTGCGGTTCGCCTGTGGCGTCGCCCTAACCAACCACTGGTGACCCTCCGAACCCAACGAGAAGACCAGAAGCCATCCGCCATGTCCCGCGCGCTCGGGGGACTGGGCCGCCATCCATTGCTCGTAGGTCTCGGCACCGCTGTGCTTCCCTGTGGGGCGTTGGCGGCTGCGGTGCTGATCGCGGCGTCAACCGGTTCCACCGCACTCGGCTCGCTGAGTATGCTGGCGTTCGCAGTGGTGAGCGGTGTCGGCTTGGTAGCCGCAACATGGGCTTTCGAACGATTTGCCCGACGTCCGAAACCAGGCACCGCGCGCGTCCTCGCAGCCGTCCTCGCGCTCGGCTCGATCCTGTTTGTCATCCGACCGGTTCACGCGCTGCGCACTGGCGACGCCTCGTCGTGCCACGCGGCTACTCACGCACCGACGGGCGACCTCCACGAACACCCGGCGCATCAGCACCACGCCGATTCACCGTGACTGCGCCTCAGTCAGCCGTTCGCGATGATCCTCAGCGGCAAGGCCTGCCGGCGGTGTCTCGTTGCCTTCACTGCGCGCAACCTCTGGTCGGCGACGCCTTTGCGCCGTACTGCTGCCGAGGTTGTCGCGCGGTGCACGGTATCCTCACCAGGGCTGGCCTCACCCGCTACTACGATCTTCGGCGCGGCCCTGGGCTTCCGCCGGCAGACCTGGAGGCCCGACGCATCGATCACAAGTGGCTCGAGCTCATCGAAGAAACGCGTGCCGCCGAAGACGGAGTCACCCGCGTGGAGCTCGACATTCAGGGCATTCACTGCGCCGCGTGCGTGTGGTTGATCGAGGAGCTTTTCCGGCGGCACGGCGGCGCGCGAGCCGGCGTCATGTCGATCAACCCGGCGCTCGGCCGGATCGACCTCCGAGTCGCCCCCGGTTTTCGGCTCGTCGATTGGGTCGACTCCGTCGAGGACGTCGGATACTTGCTGGGTCCCGCGCGAGCGACCGGCGCCAGGCCGTCCGATGATTTACTGTTGCGCGTGGGCATCTGCGCCGCCCTGGCGGGCAACGTGATGTTGTTCGCCGCGGCGATCTACCTCGGCCTGCGCGACGGGCCTGTCTACGAGCTACTCAACCAACTCGGCTACGCCGCGGGCACGCTTGCGGTGCTCATCGGTGGCTCGGTGTTCATCGGATCTGCGCTCAAGGCCATCAGGCAGCGGGTCCTTCACCTCGACGTTCCGATCGCGCTGGGCATCGTCCTGGCCTTTGCGGGGTCGACCTACTCCTTCTTCTTCACGTCGGGACGCGCTGCGTACATCGATACGCTCACCGTCTTCGTCGCGTTGATGCTGACAGGCCGTTGGCTCCAGCAACGCATGCTCGAACGCAACCGCGCGCAACTGCTCGCGGACGATGGCACAGAGAGCCTATTGACGCGGGAGGTCAGAGACGGCGTCATGCGCATCGTCCCTTGTATCGGCGTGCGCAAGGGAGACCGGCTGTTGGTTGCCCCCGGGGACCTGGTTCCGCTGGAGCTGCGTCTCCTCGATCAGGCAGCAAGTTGCTCTCTTGACTGGATCGACGGCGAAAGCCGGCCACGCCGCTTCGAAGAGGGTGACACGATTCCCGCCGGCGCGTTCAACATCGGCGCGAGGGCTTTCTCAGGGACTGCAATGAGCGACTTCGCCGCTTCGTCGCTCGTGGGTCTGCTAGGCCGCGACCCAGCTTCGAGGGGAGACGGCCCGCTGACCACGCGCTGGTGGTCGCAGCTATCACGATACTACGTCATCGGTGTCGTCACCCTCGCCGTAGGTGGGATCAGCTACTGGTGGTTGCAAACTGGGGACCCGCTCCGGGCCATCGAGATCGGTACCGCCGTGTTGGTCGTCACCTGCCCCTGTGCGTTCGGGATCGCAGCGCCGCTCGCTTACGAGCTCGTGCTCACGCAGCTGCGGCGCGCGGGTATCTTCGTGCGCGTCGGTGATTTCCTCGACCGTGCGCGGACTATGACGCGCGTCGTGTTCGACAAGACGGGCACGCTCACCACCGGCATGCTCGAAGTCGTCAACCCGGCTGCTCTCGAAACCCTGTCCGATAGCGAGATCACTCTGCTCTACAACATGGTCGCTCGCAGCTCGCACCCCAAGAGCGTGGCGGTGCGTCGCGCCCTCGAGGGACACACGGCCGCGCGCTTCGAGGAGCTCGGGGTCGACGAGCAGACGGGTTACGGGATGCACGCAGAGGGGGGCGGGCATCAATACAGGCTGGGCGCGCCTGCCTGGGCCGCATCCGCATCGGGCGCAGACGGGGACGTGGTCTTCTCGGTCGACGGGAAACCCCTCGCCAGCATACGTACCGACGAACAGCTGCGCCCGGACGCACGTGCCGAAATCACCAAGCTCCAAAATGACGGCTACGAGCTCGCCATCCTGAGCGGTGACGCACCGTCGCGGGTCGTGTCGCTGGGCGCGAGCCTGGGCATGCAGCAAAACGTGTGCATGGGCGGCCACGACCCTGAACAAAAGGCGGCGTACGTCCGAGAGCACGACCCGGCACGGACGTTGCTCGTGGGCGATGGCTTGAATGACCAGGTCGCCATGAGAGAGGCTGCCTGCTCGGGAACGCCCGCAGTGAATCGACCGTTCATGGCCTCACGATGTGACTTTTACTTCGTGTCCCCGGGGTTGCACCCGGTGGCGCAAGTTCTGCGTGCTTCTGATATGCTCGCACATGTCGTTCGCCGCATCCTCGCGTTCGCGGTCGCGTACAACCTGGTCGCCGTATCGCTCGCCATAGGTGGATTGATGAAGCCATGGGTCGCAGCTGTGCTAATGCCGCTCAGCTCGCTCGTCACGATTGCTTACACCGTGATGGTGCTTTCGCAAAAAGGACTCCAATGGAGATCTTGATCTTACTGATTTTCGTTAGCGTGCTACTGGTGGGTTCGGCAGTGGCGTTCTTCGCGTGGACTGTACGGCAAGGGACTTTCGATCAAGCCGATCGCCTTGCCCTGCTACCACTCGACGACGACAAGCCAATGACCCCGGTGACGGAGAGGGAACAGGACGAGCTTGGAAACTCAGCGGATCGTTTATAACGACAAGGTTGTCCGCCAGTTCTTATGGGCGTCGGTGCTGTTTGGCATCGTCGGCATGCTGGTTGGTATCATCGTTGCGCTCCAGTTGGCGTACTGGCCGGCAAACCTTGCGCCTTACTTGTCGTTTGGACGTTTGAGGCCCTTGCACACCAACGCGCTGATCTTCGCGTTCGTCGGCAACATGCTCTTCTCGGGCATCTATTATTCGACCCAACGGCTGGTAAAGGCCCGGCTCGCTTCCGATCTTCTGTCTGCGACGCATTTCTGGGGTTGGCAGCTCATCATCGTCGCCGCCGCTGTCACGCTGCCGCTCGGCATTAGTACGGCGAAGGAATACGCCGAGCTCGAGTGGCCGATCGACATCGCCATCGCGGTCATCTGGGTCGTCTTTGCGATCAACTTCTTCTGGACGCTCGGCAAGCGTAGGGAGAAGCACCTTTATGTCGCGATATGGTTCTACATCGCGACGATTATCACGATTGCGGTTCTGCACATCGTCAACAGCTTCGAGCTCCCAGTGAGCGCGTGGAAGAGCTATTCGGTGTTCGCGGGCGTCCAGGACGCGATGGTGCAGTGGTGGTACGGCCACAACGCGGTCGCCTTCTTCCTGACGACGCCGATTCTCGGCATCATGTACTACTTCCTTCCCAAGGCAGCCGATCGGCCGGTCTTCTCCTACCGCTTGTCGATCGTTCACTTCTGGGGGCTGGTCTTCCTCTACATCTGGGCCGGTCCGCACCACTTGCTGTACACCGCTCTGCCCGACTGGGCGCAAAGCCTCGGGATGGTCTTCAGCTTGATGCTCTGGGCGCCCAGCTGGGGCGGTATGCTCAACGGCCTGCTCACACTACGCGGCGCCTGGGACAAGCTTCGCACCGACCCGGTTCTAAAGTTCCTGGCGGCAGGCGTGACCTTCTACGGCATGAGCACCTTCGAGGGTCCGCTCCTCAGTATCAAGGCCGTCAGCGGACTCGCTCACTACACCGACTGGATCATCGCGCACGTCCATGGTGGCACCCTTGGTTGGAACGGTCTCATGGCCGCCGGCATGTTCTACTGGCTCGTTCCGCGGCTTTACGGCACCAAGCTCCACTCGCGCGGCGCCGCCAACTTCCATTTCTGGATCGCAACCGTCGGCATCCTGTTGTACGTCATTTCGATGTGGGTCGCAGGCATCACCCAAGGGTTGATGTGGCGCGCGATGAACGAAACAGGCGGCCTTCTCTATCCGAATTTCGTCGAGACCCTCATCGCGATTCGCCCGATGTACTGGGCCCGCCTCGTCGGTGGTTCCCTCTACTTCATCGGCTTCATCATCATGACCTGGAACCTCATCAAAACCGCCCAAGCGGGCTCCGCCGTCGATGGCGAGATCGAGGTTCCAGTGCTGACTGAGCCACGGGACAAGACCGTCCCCTGGCCCAAGCTGGTTTTCGGTCAGCCGATCATGGCCTCCGTCATCGTGATGGCCCTTTTGTTCGCCATGGTCCTCTTCGACGGTTTGATGAGCACGGTTCTGGCTCTCGCTGCGGTGATGTGGATCGTCGCGGCCATCGCGATTTCCATCCGGGATCGAAACTCCGAGAAGATTCCATGGCACCGCGCCATCGAAGGCCGGGCCGGGGTCTTCACGGTAATCGTCACTCTGGCGATCCTCGTCGGAGGCATCATCGAGATCATCCCGCTGGTCATCTCGGTTCCGGAAACGATCCGCACCACCAAGAACGTGCCCTACACTCCCCTCGAGTTGGAAGGCCGTGACGTCTACGTCCGCGAGGGTTGCTACACCTGCCACTCACAAATGATTCGACCGTTCACCTGGGAGACCGCGCGCTACGGCGAGGTATCGACGCTCGACGACTCGATCTTCGATCATCCGTTCCAGTGGGGCTCGCGCCGTATTGGTCCGGACCTGGCACGCGTCGGCGGCAAGTACGCGGACGTATGGCACTACAAGCACATGACCGATCCACGTGAAATCTCACCGGGCTCGAACATGCCGCCGTACGACCACCTTTCGCAAGAGGCGTTGGACTTCTCCAAAACCGCAAACAAGTTGAGGGTGATGCGCAACGTGGGCGTCCCCTACAAGCCTGATCAGATCCAAACCGCCGAGGAGGTCGCTCGGTCCAACGCGGCCACAATCGCCGCGGGTCTCGCGGAAAATGCGGGCGTCGCTATCTGCGAGGAGCCGAGCACAGACTGCGAGCTCTTGGTCAACAGCCGAATGGTCGCGCTGATCGCGTACCTGCAACGCCTGGGCCGCGTGCCCGCTGACAAGCCGAGCGCGGCAGCCGACACGAAGGAGGTGGCACCATGAGACGATTTGCAGCCGAATTCTTCGCACAGAGCCCAGTGCTTCTTTTTCCGGTCATCACGCTGGTCCTGTTTTTCATCGTGTTCCTGGCTGTGATCGTTCACGTGATGCGCATGAAGAAATCCGAAGCGGATGCGTACGCGCACCTTCCGCTCGAGGACGAAATGGAGGTGCCCCATGAATGAGGTCAAGCGCACCGACGAACTCCAGGGCGAGATCCTCCACGTCTACGACGACATCGAGGAAGCCGACAACAACCTTCCGGTCTGGTGGCTGCTCACGTTTTACGCAGCGATCGCCTACGGGCTAGTGTACTGGTTCTACTATCACGAGTACGGGATAGGGAAGCTGCCGCCGCAGATACATGCTGAAGCTATCGCTGCTGCGGAGGCCGAGCGAAGCATCGTCACCGACGAATCGCTCGATGCGTTGGCACTCGACGAGAGTGCCGTGGAAGCAGGACAAGAGATCTTCATGGCGCAGTGCTTTGCTTGTCACGACGCGCAGGGCCAAGGCCGCGAGGGTCTCGGACCGAACCTGACGGACAAGTATTGGGTACACGGCGGCGCGCCGATCGACATCCACGCGACGGTCACCAACGGTGTGGCAGCCAAGGGCATGCCTCCTTGGGCGCCCATCCTCGGAGAAACCGGCGTCAATCAGGTCATCGCCTACGTTCTGACGATTCGGAACACCGACGTTCCAGGCAAGGGGCCCGAAGGCGAGATATGGGAGCCCGGAGGGGTAGTGGCGGATGACGACGCCAGCCCTAAAGACACCGACGAACCATGACCACCAGACTGCCGGTCGTCGAAGAACCGGCGAGTTCCCTTCGTGCGGACGGCAGCCGCAACTACGTGCACCCGGCCGATGTCGCGGGCCGCTTCACGCGGCTCCGGTACATCATCTTCACGGTCCTGATCGCGGTCTACGTCGTCTTGCCGTCCGTGAAGGTCGGCGGGCATCCGGCAGTCTTCATCGATATCGTGAATCGCCGCTTCTATCTGTTTGGCGCCGTGTTCAACGCTCAGGACTTTTGGCTCGTCTTCTTCCTGCTCAGCGGCGTCGGCCTCACGCTGCTGACCATCACCGCGATCAAGGGCCGCCTGTGGTGCGGGTACGCGTGCCCGCATACCGTCTTTCTCGAAGGCGTCTTCCGGCGGGTCGAGCGACTGATTGAGGGTCCTAGAGCGCAACGCCTGAGGCGCAACGCCGCCGGCCTCAGCTTCGACAAGCTCTGGCGCAAGCTGCTCAAGCACGGGATCTACATCGTGCTCGCGCTCCTGCTCTCGCACGTGTTCATCAGTTATTTCGTGTCGCTCCCCTCGGTCGTCGACATGGTCCAGCGGAGCCCGGCCGCTCACCCGACAGCGTTCACCTGGGTCGTCGTGATGTCGGGCATCCTCTACTTCAACTTCAGCTGGTTCCGCGAACAGCTTTGCGTGATCATCTGCCCCTATGGCCGCCTGCAATCCGTGATGACCGACCGCGACACCATGGTAATCGGCTACGACTGGAACCGCGGTGAGCCCCGAGGCAAGGCCAGCAACCCCGAAAACGGAGACTGCGTCGATTGCAAACGCTGCATCGTCGTCTGCCCTACGGGCATCGACATCCGCAACGGTCTTCAAATGGAGTGCGTCGGCTGTGCGGCATGCGTCGACGCCTGTGACGAGATCATGGAAAAAGTCGGGACGTCACAAGGCTTGATCCGCTACGACTCGCTCAACGGCCTGGAAGGCAAGCCCAAGCACCTCGGGAGGCCGCGCCTCTTTTTCTACGGGGGGATCGCGACGCTTTGGCTCATCGGGTCGGTCTTTGCCTTCGCGCAAAGCTCGGCGTTTGAAGCCAACGTCCTGCGGCACGAAGGCGCACCTTTCTTCGTCGCCGAGGGCCAGGTCCGCAACTCCCTGCGGATCCATCTCGTCAACAAGACGGGCCAAAAGCAAACTTTTCTCATCGAAACAGAATCCGAGAGCGGCATCGAGTACATCATCCCGCAGAAGCGCATCGCGCTCGAGTCCCTCGGAAGCACCTATCTGCCGATCCTCGCCATCCTCCCGGCCGACGAGATGCGCCCAGGCTTGAAGGTCCAGGTCACTATCTCCATGGAAGGGCGCGACGACAGCAAGGCCAGTCGCCTGGTCGAAGCGCCGTTCGTCGGCCCGATTCGCTAGGGCACCGACATCACGATTGCACCGCTCTTGTGCACGAGCTCGTGAGACACGCTTCCGAGGACGGTTCGGGCGACCGCACCCTTCCCCGTCGTGCCGCAGAGAATCAGGGGCGCGTCGATCTCGCGAGCTAGCGCAACGACCGTGTCCGCCGGATGGCCGCGCAGCGCATGGCATTGCATCGAGAGGTCGTCTGTCTTGATGGTCCCGCAGGTCCGCATCTCGAGCAGCTGACGCAGATCTTCGATTTCCTTGCTTGCCGCGGCCGGATCGGACTCTTGAGAGTCGAGCACCGTAACGACGTGAACGTCGGCCTTCAACTGCCGCCCCATGAACACCGCTAGCTCGAACGCCCGCCGTGCGGGGTCCGAAAAATCATACGCCACAATCAAACGCGGAATCAGCGACATGGCCTAGTCTCCATCTTTCGGCTTGTTGTCACATCGGCCGCGCACCACCAATACGGGACACGGCGCATGGCGTACGACTCGCTCGGCCACACTGCCGAGGAAGGCCCGGGAGAGCCCGCTTCGGCCATGGGAGCCGAGGATGAGGAGGTCGGCGCCCTCATCTTCGGCCATCTCGACCAGGGCCCGGCCCGGGGACGGGTGCTGAATCACGCTGAGCTCCACTTCTGGAACGCCCTTGAGAAGCTCTGCGGTCTTGCCAGTGAGAGTCTCGCGAATCGCGTCTTCGATCTCGACGCGAACGCTGCGCTCGAGGAGGTCGGGGCGCGACCACACGACAGGCGGGACGTTCGGCGTTGGGTCGAACACGTGAGTAACGAGCACGCGAGCCTTGAACATCTTGGCGTAGAGTGCCGCGGCCCGGAGCGCCTCGTCCGAGATGTCGGAGAAGTCTGTGCCGACGAGAATCGTTTGTGGTTGGTCCATGATTGCACCCCTACGCATCAAGCTTCGTGCCAGGCGACCGACACGGTTTTTGGGCCAAAAGCATAGCGAAGAAAACGCAAGTTCTGCGAAAGATTCTGACACGGCGCAGAACTTGCGCGCACGTCGAAGCGAAATGCTGCTAAACCCCTGGCGCAGTCCTTGCAACATACCGAACCATGAACGACCAACCGTTGATGCCCTCCGAGGTTCGACAAAAGGTGCTGAGCCAGCACCGGGAAATCGAGCAGATGCTCTCGGAGCTCGAGACGGGCGTCGCCCAGCTTGGTACGGGGGCCGTGGATGCCGGACAGGTCAAACGCGCGGCGTACGCCCTGCGCGGCATTCTGGAGCTGCACATGAAGTTCGAAGAAGCTCACTTGGCGCCCGCCATCGAAGAGGCCGACGGCTTCGGCCCGGAGCGCGTCCGGCACTTGTACTCCGAGCATGCCGACCAGCGCAAACAGCTCGATGCGCTAGTGGATGCGATTCGGCATGCGGGCTCGCCCGACGACCTCGCCTCGGGCGTGGCCAAGCTCGCCGCCATGCTGCGAGTCGACATTGAAGAAGAAGAGCGCGAATACGTGACCGACACGCTCCTTCGCGACAGCATCATCCCAAGCGACACCTTCGGCGGCTAGGTCGCCGCCCGCATAGAGGCAGAGGACCCCACATGCAGATCAATCAAATCCTCGTACCCACAGATTTTTCGGAGAACGCTCAACACGCAGTGAGCTACGCGGTCGAGCTGGCCAAGCAATGCTCCGCGAAGCTCCACCTCCTTCACACCCCGGTGGTTCCGACCTACCTGCTCATGGACCTGTCGTATAGCCCAGGCCCGGAGGCCGTGACTCGCATCCTCAACGAGGCGCAGGATGCCATCGACGAGCAGGGCAAAATCGTGGGGGCCGCCGGGGTGGAGCACTTCACGGCCATTCGAGAGGGAACGGTCCACGAGGTAATTCGGGACTACGCCAAAGAGCACGACGTCGACCTCGTCATCATGGGCACGCACGGCCGCACCGGTATCTCGAAACTGATGTACGGCAGCGTGACGGAGCGGGTCATCAAGACAGTCCACACACCCATAATCGTCATCCCGCCCGAGGGCGGTGTGATGCCGAGCTCGATCGTGATGTCGTTCGACTTCTCGGCTCCGTCCAGGCGCGCTGCGGAGGTGGCTCGGGCGATCCACGGTGTCTTCCACGGTCCGCTGCACCTGGTGCACTGCTACCTAGACGTCTGGGGCGAGTACACGGACCGCGGCGCCGTGGTCGGAGAAGCCGCAGAGAAGCGTCGTGAGGCGCTACGCCTCGGGCTCGACGAAATGCTTCAAACCGAAGCGAAGGAGCTTTTCTCGATCGACGCACAAGCGATCCAGACGCACCTAGTCACGGGAGACCCGACCGAGGGTATCCTCCGGGTCGCTGAGGAGGTCGGCGCGACGCTGATCTGCGCCGGCACGACGGGCAAGAGCGGCATCGAGCGCCTCCTCATCGGAAGCGTCGCTAGGCGGCTCCTTCAAGACGCCAAGGTGCCCCTGCTTCTCACCCACGACGATGGCTGAAAGCGCCGTGTCTTGAACGAGCGCTCGGACAGTGCATAACGGAAGCGTCATGGTCGAGCGGGTCATCGTAGTCGGGCTAGCGATCGCGCTGTTCGGCGGTTGCGACTGCGAGCCGAAGGGCCCACCTCAGCAGGAGGCAACGCCCGAGGTCTTTCAAGCCGTCATGAGAGACCACGCCGCGCTCTCGGTCGTGGCACGAAATGCTCTGATTCGGGGCGACCTCCCCGTCGCGCGGCAAGCGATGCGCAAGCTGGGCTTTTTCATGGAGCACGTCCCCTTCCCCAAACAAGGCAAGGAGTACGCGCGCATCACCCGGGAGCTCGCGGGCCAAGTGCGCGAAGCGGGCGACCTCGAAGAGGCATGCATGGCGTTTGCGCGGCTCTCGTACGCATGCGGGCAATGCCACCACGCCCTCGACGGTGGACCCCCAATGAAGCTCGACCCAACACCGGAAGGCCAAGACCTGACCATGCACATGCGACGTCACTATTGGGCGATCGAGCGGATGTGGGAGGCGCTATTGAGTGACTCGCCGGAGACCTTCCAAATGGCAGCCAGGATGCTCGCCGAGGCACCGCTGCACGGGTCACATGAGCCCGACAGGGAGAGCCACGCGGGCGCCACACGTCTCGGTTACGAGGTTCACGACCTTGCGTTCGCCGCCGCAGTCGAGGGCAAAGCACGTGAAGACGAATACGTGCCGAAGCCGGGGGAGCCGGTGGAGGGCAAACCGACCACACGAGGACAGGCGGAGATCTTCGGGCGCCTTCTATCGGCGTGCAACCAGTGCCATACGCTGGTCGACGTGAAACCGAATCTCACGCCCAAGGAGCGCAGAAGGGCAACGCCGTGAGCGGCCTACCCCACGCCCTGCTCCTTGGCGCTTGTCTTGTCGCGCTCGTGAGCAGTTGCGCGAGTGGCCGGGTACGCGGTGGGCAGGGCACCGAAATGCAACAAGCGCAAGAGTACCAGCCCAGTACAAAGGTGAATCCCCCCCAGGGCAATATCGACCGAACATCAGGACCGCTCGACCTGCCCACACCGCCCCCGGTACTCGAAATCGATCTCGAACGCCGTCGCCAACCAGTCGGACCCGGGCTCGAGCCTGAGCCGGAACCCGAACCGGGCCACCACCCAGAACAGCCACAATGAGATGTCCAAGCTCTGCTCTGCCGACGAAGCGGTCAACCACATCAACTCCAACCAACGCGTGTTCGTGCATGGAGGCGCCGCAACTCCCACCGGGCTGTTGGACGCCCTGGTCCGAGAAGCGAGCCGGCTTCGCGACGTCGAGCTAATCCACCTGCACACATCGGGGGAAGCGACCTACGCCAAGCCGGAATACGCACGCTCGTTTCGCGTGGCGAATCTGTTTGTCGGCCACAACATGCGCCGCTACGTCGACGGGGCCCGAGTCGACTACCTTCCCTGCTTTCTCTCCGAGATTCCCCAGTTGTTCCGTTCGGGACGGCGCGCGCTCGACGTCGCGCTCGTTCAGGTGTCGCCGCCCGACAAGCGCGGGTATTGCAGCCTCGGCGTGTCGGTCGACGTGGCCCGAGCGGCAGTGGACTCCGCAAAGATCGTGATCGCCCAGGTCAATCGTCACATGCCGCGGGTCCATGGCGACGGCTTCGTACACATCGACCAACTCGATTGGCTAGTCGAGCACGACGAGCCCCTCCCGGAGTTCCCCGCCCCGCGCCCCGGCGAGGCGGAGCAGGCGATTGGACATCATACGGCCGCGCTCGTGGAGGACGGGGCTACCCTTCAAATGGGCATTGGGGCGGTCCCCGACGCTGTCCTGGCCGCACTCAAGAGCCATCGTCACCTGGGTGTTCACACCGAGATGTGGTCCGACGGGTTGCTGCCTCTGCTCGAGTGCGGAGCCGTCGACAACAGCCGCAAAATAGTACACCCAGGCCGGACCGTGTCCGGCTTCGTCATGGGCACGCGTCGCGTGTATGACTACGTCGACGACAACCCGACTGTCGTCCAGTACGATATCGGGTACGTGAACCGGGTCGCGGTCATCAACCGGAACCCCAAGGTCACCGCGATCAATTCTGCGGTCGAAGTAGACCTCACCGGGCAGGTTTGCGCCGATTCCATCGGCCATCGCGTCATCTCCGGGGTCGGCGTACAAATGGATTTCATTCGTGGCGCGATGACCTCGGAGGGAGGCAAACCGATCATCGCGCTGACCAGTCGCACCCGAAAAGGTATCCCACGAATCGTGCCCACGCTGCGCCGGGGCGCCGGCGTCGTCACGACGCGAGCACACGTTCGCTTCATCATCACCGAGAATGGCGCCGTCGACCTCTATGGAAGAACACTCAACGAGCGCGCTCAATTGCTCATCTCGATTGCGCACCCCGACGACCAAGAAGCGCTCGAGCGCGCATGGTTCGACGAACGCGCCTAGAGGCGGCTCAGCTCATGACACGGGCGAAGTCCAAGCCGCCGACGATCCCGGTCACCCCACGGTCGTCCTCGATCAAGATGCGCCGCACGCTCATTCCAAGCGCCTGCTCTGCGGCGCGGCCTAGGCTCATTCGGGCGGGGAGAATCAAGATGCGGACGTTCATGGCATTTTCCACCGCTGTGCTCGGGGGCAGCCGGCGGGAGTCGAGAGCGCAGGCCTGGTCGAAGATGCCGATCGGGAAATCTTCCTCGACCACGACCAGGCCATGCTTGTTGGAGAGATCGAGCCGGTCGACCGCCAATGCGATGGATTCGTCCGCCCTGATCTTCACCACGGAGCCAGACGCTATCTCCGAGATCGGGGTCTTGAGACGCTTGTCGTGCACTGCACGCATGAGGTCGCGCGTGGAGACGACGCCCTCGGGCTTGCCGCCACTCGTCACGAAGACACGATGCACGCGTTCCTTTAGCATCAGCTTCGCGGCTTCTGCCAGGCCCGCCTCCAGCGAAACCTGAAGCGCAGGTGATTTCATGACCTCTTCAACGGGGCGATCTGGAACGCGAAACGTCTCGCCGTGGATGAATACCGCAGCGTGGAGAATATCCGTGCGAGAAACCACGCCCTTGAGCTGGCCGGCGTCGTCCACGACAGCGAGCGCGGACACGCCTTGATTGGAGAACAGAGCGTTCGCGGCGACCAAGCTTTCCCCGATACGAATCGTCTCGACAGGGCTGGTCATGTACTCGGTCACGGGCATTTCAAAGTTAGCCATCTCTCCTACCTCTTCGTGTCAGGCGCCCGGTGAGTGAGCGCCACGGTTCTCGAACACCCGCGCCCCCGCCTCGTGGGCCACCAAAATCCACGTCCGCGCCACCATCAAGGCTCCGTAGCCGGAAGTCAGGAGGCTGGCAACGAGGGAAGCGCTCGAAGCTCGATGATCTGCTTCGTGCCGTCCTGGGCAACGACCTCGACACTCGAGAGCCTCCCCGCCTCTTCGCGAACGTAGATTTCCTTCGGCCTAGGCACCCGGTGAGCGATGCTGGAAGTGGCTACCTCGAAAACCTCGCCATTCGAGTCGTAGCTCATCCCCAGCAGCACACCGTTCTCGGTCTCGAGCTGCACGCCGATATCGTCTCCCAAAATGGATACGCCGACCCGCATCGACGGGAGGCGCTTTGCAACCTCATCGAAGTATTGTCGCCATTTCGAAGGTTCTAGTTTCCGTGTCGTCATCGTCTCCTCCAAGATTGGGGTTCACACGAAGCAAACCCCGTGCCTACTCCGGCCCCCTAGTTCCGTGGGAAATTTGGGGAAAGGGGGCAAGCTGTGCGCAGATTGATCGCGGCACGATAGAATTGCGTGACAGCAGGCTTCGAGTCCGTGAGCGGAGCGTCCTTGCTTGGTATGCTAGTTGCCGCGCTACACGGAGTGTAATGGGAAACCTCAAAACAGATCTCGAGGCGGCAGGCTTCGAGCTGATCGAGACGCACATCTCCTGGGTCTTCCTGGGGGCGGCGGATGTGTTCAAGGTCAAGCGTCCGGTCGACTTGAGCTTCCTCGACTTCACCACCCTCGAGAAACGGCGGGAGGCCTGCGACGCGGAGCTGCGCCTCAACCGGCGACTCGCGCCCGAGGTCTATATCGATGTAATCCCGATCACCGTCAGCGCTTCGGGCGTCCACGCAATCGCAGGCGAAGGCACGGTAGTGGACTGGGCCGTACGCATGCGCCGTCTTGCGAGCGAGACACGTGCCGACGAGCTGCTGCAAGCCGGCCTCCTCGAGCCGAGGCACATCGACGAGCTCGCTGCCCACGTCGCGCGCTTTCACGAAGGTGCACGGTGCGACGCGGAGACGTCTCGACACGGAGACGCCGCCACCATTCGCTGCAACGTGAAGGAGAACTTCGAGCAGACTCGGGGCCTGATCGGCGATTACCTGAGCGCCGATCAAGCGCACGAGATCGAAGCCTGGCAACTCGGCATGCTCGGCAACGAAGGTCCCTTCATGGCGAGAGTCGACGCGAGCCGCGTTCGCGACGGGCACGGTGACCTGAGGCTCGAGCACGTCTACTTCGGGACAGACGGGTCGATCACGATCATCGATTGCATCGAGTTCAACGACCGCTTTCGCTACGGCGATGTCTGCGCAGACATCGCGTTCTTGTCGATGGATCTCGCGTGGCATGGGCGCGTGGACCTCGCGGAGCGATTTCTGGCTCGGTACGCTCGCGAGTCGAACGACTACGAGCTCTACTCAGTCGTCAATTTCTACGAGAGTTACCGCGCATTCGTCAGGGGCAAGGTTGCATCACTGCTGGCAGCAGACACCGAAGCGTCGCCTGGTGCGAGGG
>QMMB01000006.1 GCA_003647035.1 Deltaproteobacteria bacterium
ACCTCGCGCCCAGGTGCGTACCGCTGGAGTAGCGCCTGGAGCGTGAACCAAACCCCGTAGATGCCCGCGGCGCGCCCGGTTGGCATCATGGCGGCCCTGAAGCCTTCCCAATCCGCTTCGGGCCCGGGAAGCACGGCGCCGTCGTTGAAGCGCACTGCGAAGAAAAGATAGGCCGTAAAGAGAGGGAGTCCAAGGATCATCGCGAGGTTTCCGGGCACCCCACCGAACTCCAACTTCTGTTTCTGCTCGCTCATTGGCCGGATTCTAAATCAAAAACAGTTGAGCGCGAAGCGGAGCGCCTTGCAGGCTGCCCGACTTGCCGTAGTACGGGGTCATGCGGCTTAGGCGGAAGGTCTGCCTGTTGGGTGCTCCTGGGGTAGGGAAGACGAGCCTAGTAAGGCGATTCGTCGAGCACGAGTTCGATCAGGACGACGAGTCGTCCATTGCGATGACGATTTCCAAGGGTACGATCGAGGTCGACGACATTTCGCTCGAGATGATGCTCTGGGATCCCGAGGGCAGTGAGGCGTGGGGGCAGTTCAACCGCTCGTTCATTTCCGGGGCCTCGGGTCTGATGTTCGTCGTCGACAGCACGAAACCCCGAACGCTCGACCATGTCTTGGAGGCACAGACCAAAGGCCGCGGCTTCATTGGGGCGCGGCCCGCGGTCCTCATCCTGAACAAGGTCGACTTGACCGGGGACTTCGCACTGACCAAGGCCCAGGTGGACGCGGCGAGCAAGCTCAACTGGCACTGGGTCCGGGCAAGCGCGAAGTCCGGCGACAACGTGGACGAGGCGTTTACGAAATTGGCCGAGCTGATGCTCGAAGTGAGAAAGGCATCCGCATGAATAGGTTCGACGGCAAGACGGTGGTGGTTACTGGGGCCAGCGCAGGCATCGGCGAGTCGTGCGCGCGGAAGTTCGTGGCGGAAGGCGCGAGCGTCGTGTTGGCGGCGCGAAGCGTCGAGCCACTTCAACGCTTGGTGGAAGAGCTCGGCAGCGACGTGGCGCACCCGGTGCCGACCGACGTTTCGGATCGGGCAGCGTGCGAGCGACTCGTTTCCGAATCCGTGTCGCGTTTCGGCACGCTGGACGTCTTGGTCAACAACGCAGGGTTCAACTCGCGTGGCCCGCTCGAAGAGCTGCCCATGGACTCCATGCTTCAGATCCTCGATGTGAACCTGCGCGGGCCGATGATGCTCACGAAGCTCGCGCTCCCGATCATGAGGTCTCAGGATTCCGGAACGATCGTCAACGTTGCATCGCTCGCAGGGCGCTTTCCGCTCGAAGACGAGGCCACTTACTCGGCGACCAAATTTGCCCTGCGTGCATTCTCTTTTGCGCTCGCTGAAGAGCTTCGCGAGACGAATGTCCAGGTCGCAGTCGTCTCTCCGGGTCCGGTCGAAACCGGCTTCATTTTGGACGAGAGCATCATCGACGAGGTGCCCGACCTCGTATTCTCGCAACCGATGAGCACCGCCGACGAGATTGCTGACCTGGTGCTTGCTTCGGCGGCCGACGGCGCCAGGGAACGGACGAAGCCCGCCCTGACTGCCAAGCTTGCAACCCTGGGCTACCTGTTCCCTGGGTTGCGCCGCTCGCTGATCCCCGTGCTCGAACGCAAGGGGCGCGCGGCCAAAAAGAAGTACCTGGCCCGCCGATCGCGGTAGTCAGTCCGAGTCAGCGGGTGGCGGGAGCAACGACGACGGCCGCTTCCGGGACGGGCCCCAGGTGTCGACGCGAGGGAGCATCTTGTACAAGAGCCAGTGGTACGTGCTCCGGGGCAAGACGCGGCGGAGCACGGAGAAGCCGAACGCGTCGAATGTCGCCGGCACCCGCAACGGGGGGCGCTTTCGTCGCATGGTCTTGAGGACGATGCGGGCAATCGACTCCGGCGTCGCGCGCGACGACTTCATCACCTTAGCGATGAACGGCGCCATGTTCACGTAGTGCTCGTGGTAGGGCTCAGCGATTTCGTGTTCCGAACGGTCGCTCTGGGGCGTGTACCGCACCTTCTGGAAACCGTCGGAATGCACGAAACCCGGCTGGACCAAGCTCACGCGAATCCCCCAGGGCCGAACCTCGTACCAAAGCGCCTCGTGTGCCCCTTCGAGCGCGAATTTAGATGCGCTGTATGCAGCCATGGTGGGCATGGCCATCATGCCGCCCACCGAACTGACGGTGATGATCTGGCCTGCTCGTTTTGCACGCATCCCCGGAAGCACGAGTCGGATGAGCTCCATGGGCGAACGGAAATTCACATCCATCTGAGCAAGGCGCTCATGTTCTTCGACGTGCTCCACCACCGCTCGGTACGCGATGCCGGCGTTGTTGATCAGAACGTCGACCCCGCCCCAGTCGCGTTCCGCCTCCGCAACGATGGCCTTGCGTTGCTCCCGGCTCGTGACGTCGAGAGGCCGAATGCGAACGTTTTCGGACTCGCCGATCGCGTGGACATCGAAGCGCGCGAGCGAACTTGGCCGTGCCGTGAGCAGTACCTTGTACCTCGTTTGGGCTAGCGCCCGCGCCAGGGCGAGCCCGATGCCGGTGCTAGCGCCTGTGATGAGAACCGTACGTTCCGCTTCCATGCCGAGTTGAGTTTACTTGGGTCGGCACTTACACTGATAGTGTCTTTTGAAGACAGGGGAGAATGCGATGGGGTGGTTGATGGGTCTGTTGGTTCTTGCGGTCGTGCTGATCGCCTGGTTGGTGGCCATCTACAACGCCCTCGTCGGTCTGCGAAACCGTTTCAAAAATGCGTTTGCTCAAATCGACGTGCAGTTGAAGCGCCGGCACGACTTGATTCCCAACCTGGTCGAAACCGCCAAGGCGTTCCTCTCGCACGAGCGCGAAACTCTCGAAGCGGTGATCGCGGCTAGAAACTCCGCCGAAGGGGCTCGGACGCGCGCCGCCGCCAACCCCGGAGACGCGCAGGCCATGCAAGGCCTTGCGAGTGCCGAAGCGGGGCTCAGCGGTGTGCTCGGCCGCTTTTTCGCGCTCTCGGAAGCCTACCCTGACCTCAAGTCGAATCAGAACATGATGCAGCTCTCCGAAGAACTCTCCACGACCGAGAACAAGATCGCGTTCGCGCGCCAGTCCTACAACGACGCCGTCATGCGCTACAACAACAAGTGCGAAATGGTGCCGTCGAGCCTGGTGGCGGGCGCGCTCGGTTTCAAGCACGCCGAGTTCTTCGAGGTTGAAGTCGACGCAGAGCGCGCCCCGGTCCAAGTTCAGTTCTGAGTCATGGACTTCTTCGAGGAGCAGGCCCTCGCGCGCAGGCGCACCGTTCGGCTGGTGCTTCTCTTCGCGGTGGCCGTGGTGGGGATCGTCGTCGCGGTCTACTTCCTCGCGATGGTGTTCTACGGCACAGCAGCAACGGACGTGGTGTACCCACACGATGGCGTGGGCTCGCGCGCCTCGTCGTTCTGGAACCCCAGCGTCCTGCTCTTCGCGCTTGGCAGCACGACGACGGTGATCGGCCTGGGGTCCCTCTACAAAACCGCACAGTTGCGAGACGGTGGCCGGGCGGTCGCTCTGAGTCTCGGAGGGCGAAAGGTAGACCCCGACTCGGCCAAGCTCGAGGAGCGACGCCTACTGAACGTCGTCGAGGAGATGGCGATCGCCTCCGGTGTGCCCGTGCCCGAGGTGTACGTTCTCGACCGGGAGTCCGGTATCAACGCGTTCGCAGCCGGCAACACGACAAGCGACGCCGTCATAGGCGTCACGCACGGCACTCTTCAGCGGCTCCGGCGCGATGAGCTGCAGGGCGTGATCGCGCACGAGTTCAGTCACATCCTCAACGGAGACTCTCGCATCAACATTCGCGCCATCGGGCTTCTGCACGGCATCTTTCTTCTCGCCCTGATCGGTCGGTTCCTGATACACGGTTCCATGCGCAGCCGGCGAAAGAACGGGGGCGGCGTGGCGCTCCTCGGGCTTGGCCTGTTGGCTATTGGCTCGATCGGGGTGTTCTTCGGACGCATGATTCAGAGCTCGGTTTCACGGCAGCGGGAGTTCCTCGCGGATGCATCGGCGGTGCAGTTCACGCGCGACACGGACGGTCTGGTAGGCGCCCTCAAGAAGATCGGTGGCGTGGCACCCCGTTCGTTCCTCAGCACGCCGCAGGCGGATCAGGCGAGCCACATTTTCTTCTCGGACGCGATCCGTCGAATGCGTCTGTTCGCCGGGCTCTTTCGCACACACCCACCGCTCGGGGAGCGCATTCGCAAGCTCGAGCCGATGTGGGATGGCGAGTTCCCCGAGGTGGCTCTTCCGGACATCGCTGATGGGATGAGCACGCCACCGGACGCTCCGGACTATGAGCCCAGCGCGCTTGCTGAGGTTCCTACGGAGAAGTCGGTGACCCAGGCCATTGCGCACATCGGAAGCCCCCGCCCGGCGCAGATCGCGTTCGCCCGGTCCCTTCATGGGGCCCTGCCGGAGTTCTGGATTCACGCGGCGCATCAAGTGCCGATGGCGCAAGCGATGGTGTTCGGACTCCTGATCGCACAGGACGAGGTGCTCCGCGGAACCGAGCTGATACGCGTGGCCGAGCTCACCGACGGACCAACCGCCGACCTGACGCTTCGATTTCACTCCGAGGCCGGGGACCGTTCGTCCGCCGAGAAGATCGCGCTTGTCGACGTGGCGATTGCGACGCTGCGCAACCTGCCCGTCGACGAGTACGAGCGCTTCGTTGCCGTCGTCGACGCGCTGACGCAAAGCGATGGGCGAATCGATCTCTTCGAGTACACGCTCAGCCGCATGATTCAACGTCATCTCCGGCGGAGCTTCGATGGCGCCGGCCCGACTCCGCTTCAGTTTCGCTCGCTCCCGGCTCTCGTGCCGGATGCGCGAGTCTTGATTGCGACCCTGGCGCGCGTCGGCGGCCGAACCGAAGAGCAAGCCCAGCGCGCATTCCGGCGCGGGCTTCGGACGCTGCATATAATGGAGTCCGCCGGCGCGATCTTGGCTTCGGGCGAATGCACCTTGGCCGCGGTCGACCGCGCCCTCGAGCGCTACGACGCAGCGGCTCCTGCACTGAAGCGAGACCTCATGGTTGCCTGTGCCGCCACCGTGATGGCCGACGATCATGTCACCGACCGAGAGGTCGAGCTCATCCGCGCCATCGGTGATGCGCTCGATTGTCCCGTGCCTCCTTTTGTGCCATCGAAGTAGCACCATGGAGACACGAAGCGTCTACGAAACCGATGACGAGGTGCAGGCTCTGATCCTTCAGAAGGCGCTGGAGTCCGAAGGTATCGCCGCCGTCCTGCTCAATCATCGCGACACCGCCTACCCGGGCATCACGGATCGCCAGCGGCACGGGACTGAAATTCGTGTCGAGGAGGACCAGGTCGAGAAGGCGAAACAGCTGATTGAGGAGCGTTTGGCCGCCCGACCGATCGAGGGGCCCCCGATTGCGCCGCCCCCCGATTTCGAGCCCGCCCCAGGCGTCCGCGGGCCCGGATGGCTCGTAATCACCTTGATCATGTTGAGTCTATTGGGAGTCACTGCTTATTTACTAAATGCCAAATAAGCCTTGGATCCCGCTCCTTTCTACGCTATAAGTTAACAGGTAGTAAAGGACGCGCACGATGGATCATAGAGAGACTTACGATCTGGGAGAGCTCGCGAAGCTCCTCAATTGGAACCCCGCTCACTGCAAAGTGATCCTCAAGCAGCTAGGCGCCGACCCCGCGCAGCCCATCGACGACGAAACCGCGTCGAAGGTCGCTCAGAAGATCCGTCGCCAGTGGCCGCCCCAGGCTGCCTAACTGGCGTCTAGTTGGCTTCTTGCTGGACGAGCGCGGCGGCGCGTTCGCCGATCATCATGCTGGGGGCGTTGGTGTTGCCCCCGGTGACGTGCGGCATGATCGACGCATCAGCGACTCGTAGACCTTCGATGCCGCGCACCTTGAGCGTCGGGCCGACGACGGCCATTTCGTCGACACCCATCTTGCAGCTACCGACCGGATGATAGACCGTCATCGCGCGTAGCCGGATCTCTTCCGTGAGCTCCGCATCGCTTGCGCGCGCTGCGCCAGGGGTGAGCTCTTCACCCAAGTGCTCGGCCATCTCCGCATGCGCGCAGATCTCACGGCACTTTCGAATCGCCGTCAGGAGCAGCTGCAAGTCCTCCGGCTCTTCCAAGAAATGAGGATCGATGTGCGGTGTCTCGGCCGGCCGGTTTGACGTGAGCAGAAGCTCGCCGCGGCTCTTCGGGTAGATCAACGTAGGCATGACTGTAAGGCAGTGACCGGTGTCGATGTCCGGACGCTCCGGGCCGTCTTGATTCGGAGTCGGGTAACCCCACGGGAGCGTATGAATCTGGATGTCCGGAATCGGCGCGTCGTCGCGACTCTTGATGAACGCGCCCCCCTCGAAGACCGTCCTGCCGAACCATCCGTTGCCGAATAGATACTCCTTGACCATGCCGGCGAAAAAGTGCGGCGCGGCGCCTCGATGAAGGCTTGTCGGAGCTCGGTAGGTAATCGGGAAAAAGAGGTGGTCGTGCAGGTTTTTCCCAACGCCAGGAAGGTCCAGTTTCACCTCGACGCCGTGTTCGCGCAGGTGCTCGGCAGGTCCGATGCCGGAGAGCATCAAGATCTGAGGTGACCCGATCGCCCCGCCGGAGACGATCACCTCGCGCCTCGCGTGGGCGACGGTGACACCCGCCGGCTGTTCATATTCAACGCCTGTCGCGCGCCGGCTCTCGATCACGACCCTACGCACCAGGGCCCGGACCTCCAGCGTGAAGTTGGGGCGGTCGAGACTGGGGTGGACGTACGCCTCGGCCGTGCCGCTTCGCACCCCCTTGCTTGCCGACATCTGATAGATGCTCGCGCAGTGCTGATTCTCCGCGTTGAAGTCGTCGCCGACCGGGATGCCACAAACCGCCGAAGCGGCTCTCACGAACGCATTCGACACGGGACTGACTTGGTCAGCGGGGTGACGTGTGACCTGAATCGGGCCGCCCGCTCCATGGTAGGCGGTCTCCCCGTCCTCGTGATTCTCGAGCTTCCGAAAAAAAGGCAGAATGTCTTCGAAGCTCCACCCTTCGCAGCCGCGCGCGGCCCATTCGTTGTAGTTCTCCTCGTTGCCTCGCACATAGAGCATGCCGTTGACCGAGCTCGAGCCGCCAAGGACCTTGCCGCGCGTGTACGGGATACGCCGGTCGTCGAGATGTCGCTGGGGAACCGTCGTGAAGCCCCAATCGAACCGCTTCTTCAACTGCTTGACCTGCTGCACCAGGCTGATCATTCCGGGCTTGCGGACCAGGGTCGTTCGGTCGGTGCCGCCCGCCTCCAGCAGCAGCACGCTGACGTCCGGATCCTCGGCCAGCCGGCTCGCCACGATGGCCCCCGCGGAGCCGGCCCCGATCACGATGTAGTCGTACTCAGTCATTTTCGTGCTCCGAGTGAAACACGTGTCATTTTCAGGTCAACCAAGCGCCTCGCCGATCGCCTCGACGAGGCCAGAGTATCGCTGCGCCCGTCGCTCGATTGCAGCGCGAATGACCTGTTTCGGCCCCACGATGCGCACCCGTTTCCGTGCGCGGCTCACCGCGGTGTAGAGGAGCTCGCGGGTGAGTAGCGGCGCGTCTTGCTCCGGGAGAACCAGCAACACCTCGTCGAACTCGGATCCCTGTGCTTTGTGAACGCTCAAGGCGAACGCGTCCGAGAATCGCGGCAATCTCGCTTCGGCGATCTCTCGAAAGCCGTCCGCCTCACTCTGTACGGTCGCGACCGGAGGCTCGCCGTCGACAAGCATGGCGAAGTCTCCGTTGTACAGGCGAAGCTCGTGACTGTTCTGCTCGATGATGATCGGCGTGACGCGTGGCGTGCCGCTCCCCGGGTGAGGGAGTCGTTGCTGAATCGCCGACCCGAGCCTCTGCGTTCCGATCGCTCCCCTTCGGAACGGGCTCAGCATCACGTAGCGGCCGCGCAGCTCGAAGTGCTCTTTGCGATCGAACGTGGCCAGGGCCTTGGCCCAATGTGCTGCCGCTCGATCGAGCTCTTCATGCAAGCGGTCGGAGGGGCTCCAAACGACGTCATCCGCCTTGGCTTCAAGCAAGGCGCTCACAGTCGCCCCTTCCCCAGCTCGGATCGAAGCCACCAGTTGGCCGAGGGGCTGCTCTTCGTCGTATCGGTACGTCGTCGTCAGCCGCGTGACGCGGTCACGCCACCAGGTTTCTGTGCTTGCGGTGACCAAGTCGCGAAGAACCGACCCTGCTTCCACCGAGGTGAGCTGATCGGGATCTCCGACGATCAAGAGCGTGGCCTCGCGCGGGGCTGCGTCGAGCAGCTGGCGCATCAAGCCGAGATCGACCATCGACGCCTCGTCGACGATGATGACGTCCGCTTCGAGGGGAAGGTCGGCACTCCTAGCAAAGCGCATTCCCTCGCGCCGCATCCCGAGAGCGCGGTGGAGCGTCGTCGCTCGTTCCGGGATCTCGTGGAGGATCTCGTCGGGCGCCTCGATACGTGACTTGGCCTTACGCACCGCCTCGCCGAGCCGAGCCGCGGACTTCCCGGTCGGCGCGAGCAGCATCACCTTCGGCGCAGCCTTCGCATCCTGCAATCGCCCTTGAATGATCAGCGCGACGATGGCTGCCACCGTGGTCGTCTTGCCCGTGCCGGGCCCGCCACAAAGAAGGGAGACTCGATGCCGAAGCGCATTTCGGGCGGCGTACCGCTGCAGGGAATCCGCCCTTCCCGGAAACAGCCGGTCGAGGGCCGCTTCGAGCCAGGACGCGTCCTCCGCGATGATGGGCGGCAGAGCGGACCGCGCTGCGAGCTCCCGGGCAATGTCCTGCTCGAGCTGCCAGTAGCGACGCAGGTAGAGACGGCCAGCGGCGTCGAGCACGAGCGGCCCCCCTTGGGTGAGCCGGCTTTGGCGCAGTGTCTCCTTCCACTGCGCCGCGTCGGGCAGTGGGTCGGACTTCGTCGGCTCGTGTGGCCAGATCTCCTCGGCCGAGATCCCAACAGGGAAGCAGCTGTGCCCGCGGCGGACGTTGCGGCTCGTGAGCGCGATCGCAAGCTCGACTTCTGGGCTCGAATCGGAGGCCATGCGAGCGAGGCTGCCGGCGAGCTGTGCATCGAGCAGCTCCACCAGCCCGAGCGCTCGATACTCAGATAGGTTCATCGGCCCCTCCCAACCACCGATCGACGGCGCCCAAGAGCTCTGCGGGCTGACGGTCGAAGAACACGCTCGACCCAGCGCTCTGTGGACCCCGCATCCCGCGCAGAAACAGAAACAGCGCGCCGCCCCATTGTGTGGCCGGGTCATAGCCGACGACTCGCTGCTTCAGGTAGCGCTGAGCCGCTGCCGTGTAGAGTTGAGCCTGAAGCAAGTAGTGTGTGTGCTGGACCGCCTCGTTGATGCCTTCGGGCGCATAAGTCGGAAGCGTGTTGGACTTGTAGTCTGCGACGTACCAACGGCCCTGCCACTCGAACATCAGATCGATGAAGCCGCGCAGGAAGCGTTGCAAGGTTTGGCCGGAGACGTCCGCGAGGCGTTCGAAGTAGCGAGGGGCGGCAGCCGGAGCGCCGTGTTCACGTAGTATCTCGGCTAGATCGGGGAGCTTCGGCCCGTCCACGCGCAGCGTAAACTCGAGCTCGCGGAGCTGGACGTCACGACCGAGGTCGACCAGGCACGGGGCATCGTCCGCATCGGTGAACGGAGTCGTCGCCACGGACAGCAGGTCTCGTTGGACGTCGGGGCTGAGCGCGGTATCGAACCCAAACGCCTGCAGTTGGCGTTCGATCAATTGCCCGGTCTCGATCGCATCGAGCTGTTGAAAGTCCGCGTGTTCCAGAATCGAGTGAAGCAACAACCCAGTCCGTGCGCCACCGGGCAAGTCCGAGAAGAGCGCGGGTTGCCTCTCGACTGGCGACACGGCCGGCCGCGGCCCCGGCGTCTTTTCGTCGTGTCCGGTGAGGCTCGTGAAGCTTGCAATACGCGGGGCATGGCTGAAGTGCCGCACCTGCTCCCGCGCCGTGAGCGCACGCCTCGGGGCCTCATGCTCCCGTGGCGCCGCTTGTTGATTGTGAGCGGGACGCCCCTCGACCGTCCCCGACGATGCGGCCACCAGCCTCTGCACGCCCGCCCGCATGGCGTCCTCGTCGAGCTCATCCAAGCCCTCCTCGCCGTGCAGCACGTAGCCGAGTGCTGCCTTCTTCCAGCCCGAGGCACGGCCCCAATAGAGAGTGCAGCGATACTTTGCGCGGGTCACTGCAACATAGAGCACGCGCAGGGCCTCGGAGAATTCCTCCCGGTTGCTGGTTTTCTTGTTCGCCTCGTAGTCCTCGGATCCAAGGTCGACCTTGATGTCTCCGCGCCCGTCGTGGAACTTCACCGCGATGTCCCCGAACTGCCGAGCCCATGGGAAGGGGCAATACACGATGCCGTACTCGAGCCCCTTGCTCTTGTGAATCGTCGCCACGCGAACGGCGCCCGCGTCGGCATCGGGACGCTGTTGCAGGTCGTCCGATGCCACCGTCCCTTCGCCCGGGCCGTTTCTCCCAAGGCGCCGGAACCACTGCATGAGCGAGGCAGGGTTGCGTTCTCGCTCGCGTTCGCCGCGCAGGAGGAGCTCTTCGATGTGGAGCAGATCGGTGAGGACACGCCGCGCCGCGGGCTGCATGGCGATCGCCGCCTCGGCCCGCGTGTGGCGGAGCATATCCTCGAGGAAGCGCACGACACCTTGGTTGTGCCAGGTGTCGTTCCAGTTTCGAAACAGTGACACCCACTCGGACCAAGCCTCGTCGCTCATCGTGGCCAGGGTGTAGGGCGACACGTCGAGGAGGGACGTCAACAGCGCGCGCCGCACCAGGGAGGAGTCTCCTGGCAAAAGGGCGGCTTCGAGCACAGCGCTCAGTTCGGAGGCGATCTCCGTGCCGAGGACACTCGAGCCGCCGTCGAGCGACACCGGGATGTTGAGATCCCTGAGCGCGCCCGTCATCAGAAGCGCCTGATGGTTGCTGCGACAGAGCACTGCGATGTCCCCGGGCTCGACGGGCCGGCTCTCGACCTGAGCCTCCGACTCCAGCAAGAGTGCGATCTCGTTGGCGACGAGCGGCGCTACCGCCGCCGCGCCGCCTTTGAGCTGATCCCCCTCGAGAAAGACGAGCTCCATCGGCGGATCCAATGTCGTCCGGCTTTCTTCGTGGTGAGCTATCGCCTCGTCCATGTCGATTCCCTCGAGCAGGAACGGCGGTGTCTGAAGCGAGAACAGCGTGTTGACCGCGCGAACGACCCCCGCGTCGGACCGTCGATTGGTCCTCAGGGTGTGTATGCGATCGCCCACGTCTTTGACTGCGCCGATGTACGAGAACACGTCCGCCCCACGAAACGCGTAGATCGCTTGCTTGGGGTCGCCCACGTAGACCACCGACGACTCTCCGTAGATCGCGCGGAAGATTCCGTACTGCACGGCATCGGTGTCTTGAAACTCATCGACGAGCGCGAGGCGATACGTAGTCGAGATCTTCTCCGCGATCTGATCTCCATCAAACGCCGCGCTGTCGGCGCTCGAAGGGTCGAACGGTGCGTACACCAGGGTGAGCAGGTCGTCGTACGTGAGGACCGACCGGTCCTCCCTCCGCTGCTTGGCGTGCGCGCGCGCGTATTCGATGAAGCGCTCCCGGAAGCGAAACACGGCATAGTCGAGAGCAGGAACGAGGGCTTTCTGCGCTTCGCAAAGCGGCGCGCATGCCGAGAAGAATGGGTCTCGCGGCTCGTCGCGCCCCTTCTTCGTCTTCAGCGTTCCTTGGGCAAGCTTCGGCAGAAAAGCCGGCGGGTACGTGAAGCCGTTCTTCATGAAGAACTCGTCGAGTGCCGGAAGCCACTTGTCCTCGATCGTCCGCGCTTTGTAGTACGTCCCGCTGAGATCGTCGTTGGTGGTTAGAAGCTCGGCCACTTGCTCGCGGCGTGCGGCCCAGAGCGCCGCCGCCTCCTCGTGGAACAGCAGCCACCGCTCGAGCGCCGCCGGATCGACTTCCGCGGGCGCGGGCCCGAGGATCTCGATGCCGGGCATCGCGCTCACCTTCGCCAACTTCGCGAGCTGGGCGGCGCTGACTTTGTCCCTGGCGAGCGCGCGCAGCATCCAATCGGGAGCGTCGTAAAGCTCGGTCGTCCAGAAATCGATCGCCAACTCCGAGTACATCGACGACGCGTCTTCTGAGACCTCGAAGTCGAAGTCGATGCCGAAAAGGAGCGGATAGTCTTGAAGCAGACGCTGGCAGAATCCGTGGATGGTCAGGATGGCGGCCCGGTCCATCTCCCCGAGCGCCGTTCTGAGCTTCATTTCGGTCTCGCGTCGGCCGAGACGTTCGACCGTCGCAGCGACGACGCCCTGGAGTGCGTCGTCGGTCTTCGACTCTTCCCCGAGAAGCAGGACCGCATCGAGGATTCTTTGGCGAGCGCGTATCCGAAGCTCGGCCGTCGCGGCCTTGGTGTAGGTGACGACCAGAATCTCCTCCGGTTTGAGGTCGCGCTCCAGGATCGCGCGGACAAAGTACGTGGTGATCGTGTAGGTCTTGCCGGTCCCCGCGCTGGCTTGCACCAACGTGGGCGCGAGTAGAGGGATGAGCTGGGGAGAGATGGAGCTCATCCTTCGCTCCGGTGGCGAAACATCGGCTCATAGACGACCGTTGCGGCTTGCTCGAAATCCTTGCGCCACTCCGAATCGAGAAAAGGGTCGTCCGGTCCGAGGACGTAGTCGATGTAGGGGCTCCAGCCTCGCTGGCTACTCAGCTTCTTGCCGGCTTCGGAGAACGCCTTGACCGAATCCGCTCGACCGAGCGTCTCCACGAACAACCAGGACGACTCTCCGAATCGAGGAGGCGGCGTTTGCAGTGACCGGCGATAGAGGTCGACCAAAGTCTGCAGCAGGTGATGTGCGTCTGCGACCGGGCTGAAAGACAGCACCTTGGCTCGCGTCTCGGTGTCCCGAAGCACCAGATGCGTTGCGGTCGGGAGCTCGTTCGACGTCTGCATGAGCAAATGTTCGATCCAGGTGCTCAGCTCCGCGCGCCGCCCTGCTTTGGTGAACCGGCTCGAGACGCGGTGCTCGTCACTCAGCCCGTCGATGCGAGCTTCGAGGACTACGCCGTCGAGCTCCACCGCCACGAGCCTCGATCCAAGCCCATGCTCGCCTCCGAGCCCAGCCCGTCGCGCGTCGACGGTGCGAATCTCGCCCGAGAGTCGTTGCCTCTCGAGCGCCCCCCAGTTCCCGTCTGGAAATTCCGGCGCGGCCGCGAGGTACTCCTCGAGTGCCCGGTCACGAAGTCCCGCCCTCAGCGACGTGTTGCCGAGCATGGCGGCCTCGCGCCGGCCGATGCTGGTCAACGCGCTCGTCGGCTCGTAAAGGTCCGACGCATCGAATCGGGCACGGAGAACTCGTTCGATGAAGGCTCCCATGGGCTCCCAAAGCCAGGCCGAGAGCGCGCGCACCGATAGAATCTCTTCCGCGGTCCCTGCGTCCGCGACCAACTCAATCCGCCCAGGAGTCTCGGCAGGCTGTCCAAGGGCGCGCGCGATCTCGAGATATCGCCTCGAGCTGCTTTGGGGAAGGCCGCTCTCGTCGAAGTACCTGGAGTCGAACGCATGTAGCGGGTGTGCCGTCGCTTCGAGCACCGGTTCGTTCTCGGCCAGCGCGTAGTAGCGTCGAAGGGTTTCGCAGAGCTCCCAAACGACGGGCGACGAATTCGCGCCGCTTCGAGGACTATCCGCGGGCGCGCTGTAGGTGATGATGAGGCGATCCCTCGCGCACAGGACCGCCTGGAGGAATGAATGGCGGTCGTCGTCTCGCTTATTGCGATCGCCGGGTCCGTGAGTCGCCCGAGTCCGATCGAAGCTAGGGCGGTCATCCGCCCGCGGAAACCGGTCCTCGCTCATCCCCATGAGACAGACAACTCGAAACGGAACCGAGCGGAGCGGTACCAGCTCGCAGAGTGTCACGCCGCGTCGTAGAAAGCCGACGGCGGGCGCCTTCTGCTGTAGCAACGCGCCGAGCTCTCTGCGAACCGTCTTGAGGGAGATCGTGCCCTCGTATGCGCTCTGCTGGGCCAGCTCTCGTAGTTCGCCCAGCGCCGCTCGAAGGGCACGCACCCCGGCGCTGCTCTCGTCGTCCTCCGCGAACAGCAACGAGGAGAACCGTTCGAGCAAGCTCGCCCAGGCCTCGATGCCGAGCGGACTCCGGGTCCTGCGCTGCAGCTCGAAAAGAAGCTCGCAGAGGCTTGCCAAGCGTCCCAGGAGCTCCGCGTCTCCGAGGCTCGGCGCCCCACGCGGTAGCAAGCCCTCGAAGACATCGATGTTGTCGGGGGTCGACGCGAAGCCGAGAAAAAGACGCCCCAAGCCCGCACGCCAGGTGTGGACAGGGTCAGGTGGAAACTCGAGCTCTTGGCGATGCTCCTCGTCGATCCCCCAGCGGACTCCCGACGCGGCGAGCAACTCCGTGAGCCGTGCCCGCTCGTCTTGTGTAAATTGAAAGGTCTCCCGCAGCGAGCTAGCGTCCATGAGTTGCATCAGGTCGAAGACCGAAAAGCGAGAGTCGATCACGTCGAGCACCACCATGAAATCGTCGTAGAAGCGTGCATCGTCCCGGGTCTTGCGGTCGTGGACTTCGAAGGGGATGCGACGCTGATCGTCCTGGCCGAAAACGGCTCGGAACGCGGGCGCGTACGACTCGAGGTCCGGCGCCATGACGACGATGTCTTCGGGGCGAAGCGATGTGTCGCCCTCGAGCGCGGCCCGCACGAGCTCATGAAGTACCTGGACCTCGCGCATCGGCCCGGTGCATGCGTGAATCGAGATCGACTGATCCGAGGCGTGGATCGTTTGCCGCGTGCCGTCCGCTCGGGAGCTTCGAAACTCGAGCACATCGGCCTGGAACGAGCTTAGAAGGTTCCGCCGCACTGGAGCTTCGAAGACGTCGACCTCCTCCTGCACGGTGTCGCCGACACCGATCAACAGTTGCTGGAAGTCTCGTGCGAGCCGGCCGAGCGAGGAAACGAGTGGGTGGCCGTCGCTCGGCACGTCATCCACGCCGACGGGAAGCTGGGGCGTACGGTCCACGTCGGCCATGTATTCGGACGATGGCTGCAGCAGATAGAACGTCGTCGGAATGGTTTGCGACAGCACGCTGAACAACTCGAGAAACAGTGGCGGCAGGGTCTCGATGGCAAACAGATGCAGTCGCTCAAAAGGGAGGCCTCGAGGCTTTGCGTTCGAACGAAGAGCACAGATGGCCGCCGTGGTGCGTGAAGCGAGATCGTGCGGGCCCAGCCGTTCCACCACCCGCCGCCAGAGCTCAGCCTGCCAGCCGGGAGCTTCATCCTGCGTCCACTCTTGCAAGAGCCGAGGCCGGTACACCACGTAGTCGTCGAACACGCTCGACACGCTGCTCGAGAGCCGCAACACCCGGTCGGCGTCGGAGGGCTCACCGAGGTAGGCCTTCAGCGCTCCCGGTGCGGATTCGTTGAGCAGTTCGGCGATGGTCCACTTCAAACGTCCCGGATCGTAGGCCTTGGCCTCTTCGGGGCGTCCCTCCGACAGGCTGTCGAGCACCTGCTCGATCACCGAGCGCGGAAACGGAAACGACGGGTTGCTCCAAATGCCGAGCCGTTCGGCCAAGGCAAGCGTGAGCCACCGCTCCATGCCACGGCTCTGGACGACGATCGCCTCTTGTTCGAAGGGCCCGAGGGGCTCGTCGCGGACCCGCGAAGCGAGCGCATCGGCTAGGTTCTCGGTTCGGGTGCTGCGGATAAACAACAAGCACTCAGCGAGGCGGAAACTTTCGCTCCAGGTTCTTCATACCGTTGCCGAGAGCGACTTGGAACAGCTTTTTCCCCATCCAGGATTTGACGGCTGAGCGCGGAAGCCGCCCGTAGGCGAGCCAGCACACCACGGTCCCGCCATCGGGGTGGGGTTCGCAAGCGAGCACCCCGAGGTGGTCGGTGCATGTCCCGAGGAACGCTGCATCGTGGGCCGAGTAGGCAAGCAACCGCGGCGCTTCAAACTCTTTGACCGTCTCTCGCATGGGCTTGCCCGCTGCGCCCTGGATCATTCGCACCGATCCCACCTGGCCTGGAATTTGGGCCTTCGTGTCGTCTGCCCAGGTCTTCTTCGCGGCCCAGATCCACTCGCTCGCCCGGTCGAAGTCGGTGACGTAGTTGAACAGCTCGCGCTGCGTGACGTCGAGGTGTCGGGTCGTCTCGAAGAGCAAGGGTTGATCGCTCAGACGTGAGCCCGTTGCTTTGGCGTAGGTCGTGAACTCCGAGAGGGCACCCATCTATGCGAGTGTTACCGCTTTGCATCGAAGTTCAAGCGTCAAGAGAGGCGGTTTCGGTAGTCCGCGTAGTCAAAACGCCGCTGCACCCGGTAGGAGTCGTCACGGGGGTCATAGAGGGCGATCGACGGTAGGCGAACGCCGTTGAACGTGCTGGTCTTGACCATCGTGTAGTGGGCCATGTCCTCGAAGAGCAAGCGGTCACCAACCTCCAATGGCTCGGCGAAGGAGTACTCCCCGATCATGTCGCCCGCGAGGCAGCTCAGGCCCCCTAGCCGGTAGGTATGAGCCAGTTTGCCTGGCTCCGCGGCGTCCCGAATCTGCGGCCGGTAAGGCATTTCGAGGACGTCCGGCATGTGGGCGGTCGCGGACGTGTCGAGGATGGCGACCGGCCCGTCGTTCTCGACGATGTCGAGCACGGACGCGACGAGCACACCTGCGTTCAGGCCGATCGCCTCTCCGGGTTCGAGGAACACATCGACCCCGTGCCGCTGCTTGAAGTCACGCACTAGGTCGATCAACAAACGCACGTCGTAGCCGGCCTTCGTGATGTGGTGACCGCCACCAAAGTTCACCCACTTCGCGCGGGTGAGCCAAGGCTCGAATCGGTCTTCGATGACCGCAAGTGTTCGTTGAAGCGCATCGGCTCCGAGCTCGCACAGCGTGTGGAAGTGCAAACCGTCGATCCCGCGGAGATCTGCTTGGCTGAGGGCGGCCCGGGTCGTGCCGAGCCGCGATCCGGGCGCGCACGGATCATAGAGGGCCACATCGACTTCGGAGTGTTGCGGATTGATTCGCAGACCGAAGCTCTTGGCGGGCGTGTGTTCATCGATGATCGCTCGGAAGCGATCGACCTGTGATGGCGAGTTGAAGACGACATGATCCGAGTAGCGAATCGTTTCGCGAAGCGACGACTCGTCAAAGGCGGGGCAATAGGTGTGGACCTGCTTGCCGAGCTCTTCGGCGCCGAGCCTTGCTTCGTCGGAGCCGCTCGCCGCCACCCCATCGAGGTACTTCCCAACGACCGGGAACGTCGACCAGGCCGCAAAGCCCTTGAGCGCTAGCAAGATGGTGCAGCCCGACGCCTCTTGGACATGCGCAAGTAGCTGCAAGTTGCGCTCGAGCACCTCGAGGTCGATTACATACGCCGGCGAAGCCACTCGGCCTGCATCGAGCTCGGGGCAAGCGAGCACTATAGCTCCTTCACGTGCCACCGAAGACCTCGGACTGCGAGCTCGTCGAGGAAAGGCTCCGGGTCGAGCTGCTCGACGTTGAACACACCTCGCCCACGCCACTGGTCGGTCAGCATCATCTTAGCGCCGACCATGGTTGGAACGCCGGTCGTGTATGAAACCGCCTGGGCCCGAACTTCCTTCCAAGATTCCTCGTGGTCGCACACGTTGTAGATGAACACCTCGCGGCGCTCTGCGTTCTTGCGGCCCTCGATCAAGCAGCCGATGCTCGTCTTGCCCGTGTAGTTCTCGCCGAGTGTCGACGGGTCGGGAAGCAGCGCCTTCAAGAACTGAAGCGGGACGATCTCGCGGCCCTCGTACTCGATGGGAGCGATGCTGGTCATGCCGACGTTTTGAAGCACACGCAGATGCGTCAGGTACTCGTCCCCGAACGTCATCCAAAAACGAATGCGCTTGAGCCCATCGATGTGCCTCACCAACGACTCGAGCTCTTCGTGATAGAGCAGGTACGCTTTGCGTTCGCCGACTTCGGGAAAATCGAACGTGCGCGACTGCGACATGGGCTCGATCTCTACCCACTCGCCGTTCTCCCAGTAGCGGCCGCGCTGGGTGATTTCGCGGATGTTGATTTCAGGGTTGAAGTTGGTGGCAAAAGGGTGGCCGTGATCCCCACCATTGCAGTCGAGGATATCGATCGAGTCGATCTCGTCGAACAGCTCTTTGTGCGCATACGCGCAG
>QMMB01000007.1 GCA_003647035.1 Deltaproteobacteria bacterium
CTTCAGTTCCTCTTTGGCGCGAGTGTCGGGTATCCACCCATCGTCGAGCCCACCGAGATTTACGACACCACGACAGGCACCGTCCTCGCGTGGATGTCCGCCGTGGCTCCCGTCGTCTCGTTCTCGATCTGTGGGTTCGTGCTCACGAGCATCGGCCAGGAATTCTGGCGCGGCGTACGGGTTCGCATGAGGAAGGGAGAGAGCGCGGCCACCGCGCTAGTTCGCCTCGTGTCCAGGGGCCGACGCCGCTACGGCGGGTACATCGTTCACATCGGCGCCGTCTTCATGTACATCGGCTTCACGGGTGCAGCGTACGATGTCGAGCAGGAAAGCGCGCTTCGCCCCGGCGAGACGATGACGATCGGCAGGCACACGGTGCGCTACGACCAACCCCGCATGGAGACCGATCCCAACAAGCGGATGATCTTCACGGACATGACGATCATGGACGACGCCGGGAATGAAACTGGCCAGGTCGCGCCCGCCAAATTCATCTATCGAACGCATCCGCAGATGCCCACGACCGAGGTGGCGATTCGCAGCCGTCCTGCCGAAGACATCTACGTGATCATGAGCACGGTCGATCCGTCCACCCGTCGTGGCACGTTTCGGATCATCATTCGTCCGCTCGTAGCGTGGATTTGGTTTGGTGGAATCGTTCTCCTTCTAGGCGCGATGCTCGGCATGTGGCCGACTGGGCGCGAGCTCCTTCGCGAAGAGGTGGCGCGTCCGCGACGCTTCCGTTTCTCTCCGGCCGTTGCCATCGTTGCGGTGGCGATCGTAGTCGCGACGATGATGGCCTGGGTCGGCGTAGCCTCCGCGCAAACCGATAGCAGTAGCTCGCTTCATGCAGGCTCAGTCGTCATCAACGACCCGGTCGAGCGGCAACTGTTCGGCCGCTTGCTGTGCCAGTGTGGCGATTGCGCGCGCCTGCCGCTCGACACCTGCGCGTGCGGCTGGGCCGATGACAAACGCGTGGAGATTCGTGAGCTCCTCGCGGCGGGTGAAGAGCCAACCAAGATTCAAGAGTCGTTCCGGGCTCAGTACGGCGCCAAGGCACTGGCAATTCCGTCCGACGAAGGGCTCGACCGCGCACTTTGGGCGGTGCCGGTGGGGGCCATGGTCCTTGCGGTGGGCTTCATCATCATCATGGGGCGTCGATGGCAGCGACGCGGGGCAGCCACATCGGTGACCGCGATCGCGGCGGCCGGCGAGGACCTCGCATACGACTCCCGTCTCGACGAAGAGATCGACCGTTTGGAGGAGAGTTGATGCGCGAGCTCCTCCCATGGCTGTTCGTCGCCGTGGCTTCGGGCGCGATGGTCGCCGGCCTGGTCAGCTTGTGGCTCAGTCTTAGCCTGGCTTTTTCGAACGAGGTCTTGGGGGATGCCCGTGCGCAACTCACCACCGACGCCCGCCGTGCGTTGCTGACCGAGAAGGAAGGGCTGCTCCAGGAGATTCGTGACGTCTCGTTTGAGCACGATGCAGGCAAGCTCTCCGACCCGGACTTCGAGGAGCTGAACGCAAAGCTCCGCGCCCACGCCCGCCATGTTCTTCACGCGCTCGACCAGGGTACCGAAGCCTTCCGGGATGAAGCCGAGGCCCTGATCGCCGAACGGCTCACGGACGAAAGTTAGTGCGCTTCACAAGTCTCATTGCCCTTCTCGTTTGGGCGCCTTCGATCGCGTCCGCGCAGCAGGACCAGGCCGTCGTGAACCGTGTCCTCGGCAACGTGCCCGAGCTCGTGACTTCGACCGTCGACGCGGAGCTTGCTCCGGGGACGATTGCCGTCGAGGTCGTCGATGCAACAGGCAACAGCGTCTCGAAGCAAGCCATCCGTCTCGGACTGATGGAACAATCCGGCGGTCGCGAAAGCAAAGCATGCGTCACCGACGAAACCGGCACGTGTTCCTTTGCCGACTTGCAGACCGACGCCAAGCATTCCTACCGGGTAAACGTTCCGTATGAGGGCGCGCGCTACAGCTCGACGCCGTTTCGACTCGATGTTGCGAAGGGTCAGCGGGTTCGTGTGGTCCGCCTTCCGACGACGGCGGACATCCGGCGCGTCTTCCAGGTCCTCGGTCGCACGATTATCGAGTTTCGGGACGACCGGGCGCACATCACTCAGGAGGCGCGACTCACGAACCTCGGCGAAACGACGTACGTGTTCCCCGAAGGAGGCATGTCGATTCGACTGCCTGAGAGCTTCAAGGCGTTTGATTCGAGGGCGCTCATGACCGATCAGCGCCTTGCGGCGACGGATGAGGGCTTCGAGATCAGTGGTTCCATTCCGCCCGGGCGGGCCGACCTGATGTGGACCTACGACATCCCGCTCGGCGGAACGTCGCTCTCGATCCAGCAGCCTGTTCCGTTTGCTACGATGGAGTACCAGGTCGTGAGCGACTACCTCGATGGCATGAGCCTCGAGGTCGACGGCTTTCAGGTGGCGCGGGTACACGAGGGAGCCGATCGGCGCTATTTGGTTGCGGGCCTGATGCGGCGTCCCGGCGACGCACCCGTCGATCTCTTACGGATTCACATTCGCGGCATCCCTGGCGGTGGCCCGCTGCCCTATATCGCGGCCGCGATCGCGCTGATCTTGATGTTTTTGGGAGTCTGGCTGCTTTTTCGCCCCTTGGATGAGACCGCGGCTCTGGCGAAGGTTCGCGACGATCGTCGTCGGGAATTATTGGACGAGATCGCCGCGTTGGAAGACCAACGCAAGTCCGAGGCGGTCGGGCCTAGTTATTATGAGCACCGTCGGCGGGAACTGACCGATGAGCTAGCAATCGTGCTTCGCATGCAAAGCGAGGCCACGGGCCATTGACTCGGGTCATTGATCTGGGGCGCAAGGCCGCGTATGTTCGCCGCCGACCGCGGCTTAGGAGAAGAGGGGACCATGGCAGAAGGCCTAAATCGAGTGACGCTCATCGGGAATTTGGGCGCTGACCCGGAGCTCAAGTACACGCAGAACGGCCAAGCGGTATTGCGCCTGCGCCTGGCCACGACGGAGTCCTACATGAACCGTGCGGGCGAGCGCCAACAACGCACGGACTGGCACACTTGCACCGTGTGGGGCAAGCGTGGTGAAGCCCTCAACAATATCCTTTCCAAGGGTCGAAGCATCTGTGTCGAGGGCCGCATTCAGTACCGCCAGTGGGAAGACAAAGACGGCAACAAGCGCAATGCGACCGATATCGTTGCCACGAACATCGTCCTACTCGGCAGCGGCCGAGGTCGTGACTCGGCGCCCCCTGCTGACTTGGGCGGCGGTGGTGGTGGCGGCGGTGGCGGTGGCGGCGGCGGTGGCGGCAGTGCGCCCCCCACCGACGACTTCGGCGACGACGACATTCCCTTTTGAAGTCACTGGCGCGCTAGGGCCGTTGGACGGGCGACGGTACGGGCGCTTCGGCTGGTTCGGCTGGCTCGGCGTGCTCGGCAGCAAGCGCAGCTTCCAACGCTGCCTTCTCGGCCCGCTTTTGCTCTCTCACTTCACGGGCCACGCGAGTCTTTTCCGAGATGTACGCGGCGGATGCAGCGACGACGATCGCGATCTCTAAGGCAAGAGCCATCCCCGTGTATGCATCCGGTTTGGCGCCCTGGACCATGGCAAGGATTCGACCGCCGGCAAATCCGGACCCGCACACGATGAACGCCAGCGCGGCGGCCAACCTCAAGCGCTGGAAGGCGGCACCGAAAAGAGCAAACGCGCCGAGCGCGGACCAAAGCCCTACGTTGACTGCGATCGCCTCGATGTAGAGCCCGCCGTGTTCTGCGCCGGAGAGCCCCATCCACTTCGGCATGATGAACGAGCCAGCGAAGAGGCTCAGCAGGGCCCAGCCAATGGCGCCGACGCCGAGAAGGAACAGAACGTTGCGGGACATGACGGCAAGATACCGCTGTTCGCTTTTCAAAGAAAGTTAGTCCAATCTTCGTGCGTGCCGAAGGTCCGCGCCGATATGCTGTTGACGCAAAGAGCCCTCGCCCCGTCGCGGGCGCGAGCGCAGGCCTTAATCCTCGGTGGGAAGGTATTTACCGGAGATCGGCGCGTGGAAAAGAGCGGCGAGACGCTTGACGAGGAAGCGCCGCTCGAGGTTCGTGAACCCGATCACCCCTATGTTTCTCGAGGCGGGGTCAAGCTTGCGGGTGCGCTCGACGCGTTTGGGTACGACCCCACTGGCAAGACGGTAGCCGACTTCGGCGCATCGACAGGCGGCTTCACCGACTGTCTGCTTCAACGTGGGGCCACCAAGTCATTCGCGATCGACGTGGGCTACGGGCAGCTACACAACCAGCTTGTGCAAGACCCGCGCGTGGTCGTCATGGAGCGCACGAACGCACGGCATCTGAAGCGCGGTGCACTGCCCGAGGAGGTCGACTTGGTCGTCATCGATGCATCGTTCATCGGTCTCGAAAAGCTTCTTCCCGCCGCCCGCGCACTTCTGAAGGCCGAAGGCGACATCCTGGCGCTCGTCAAACCCCAATTTCAAGTTGGGCAAGGCAAGGTCGGAAAGGGCGGCGTGGTCCGCGATCCAACTCTTCGGCGCAAGGCCACTGCCACGGTTGCGGCGGACGCCGAGAAACTGGGGTTCGCGCTCGTCGCTCAGGCGGACTGCGTGATCACCGGCCCGAAGGGAAATCAGGAGACGTTCATTTGGCTGCGTCGATCGCCGCCGGCACGCGCTCCATGAGCCCCGGCTCGACGACCATCCACCCCTGGTGGACCTTGCTCTTGCGGACCTTGACCCACCAGAGCTGCTCGCATGCAGCAGGGTCCTCCGCGCTCAATCCTTCGAATGCGTCGTCAAGCGTACACGGGGTCCAGCCCGGTCCCGCGTGCGTGTCCACCATGCACATGCCCCGCGAGTTGTAGAACAGGAAGCTCCCCACCTCGCCCTGCGCGACGGCAAGGTACGTTCGCTCGACCTCGACGCCCTGGTCCCAGACCTTGCGCTTCACATACAAATCCCGCTTCGCCACCAGGCGCCGCGGCTTCTTGATGAGGACCTCGCTGTCTTGTACGCCGATCAACGCGCCCTTCTTCCATGTGACGGTGGCCGTGATGAAGGAGGCGTGTGTCGGCTTCAGCTTGAGCTGCATCTTCCGGTATGTGTCGCCCCAGCGGAGATTGCGAAAGTCTGCCGGGTAGGGCCAGCTATGTTTGGAGAGCGCGTTGACCTTGTCGTCGTGGTCGCAGCCCCTGAGGCCTACGGCCGCTTGGGCGTTCGAGGTCCCGGGCGAGCTACCGCCCTTGTTACAACCACCCGTGGCCGCGAGCGTCGCGACCATGATGGCCGTGTATGTCGAGAAGGCACGCATGGTGAGAACCTGGTTCCCGGGGGTGGATTCGAACCACCATTCACAGGTCCAAAGCCTGTTGTCCTGCCCTTAGACGACCCGGGAGCGATTCTCCTCATAACACGCATGCGCTCCCCCTCAAGGATCGACCGCTCGGGGTTGCGCCGGCGGCGCCGATAGTGCGATACCGAGCGCAGGTGACCGGCTAGGGTAGGGAGCGTGTCAGTGAGCGACGATCGGGAATACCCAGAGTGGTTTTTGTGGTTCACGGAGCACGGCGTTCGCGTTCTCATTTTGCTGGCCCTCGCGTTCGTGGCCTTCGTGTACGTCCGCAGCCGATCGAACACCGAGGAACGCTTGCTCGCGATTGAGGACACGGTGCAGTACCAGGCGCCGCGCTCTTACACGCCGCCCAACCTGGATGCCTATGCGGCCGCGGACGTTTCCGTGCGATCGCTTCCGGTTCACCAGGCCGTCTACGTCCCTGTCTATTCCCACATCTATTACGACGGCGGGCGCCCGTATCTCCTCGAGGCGATGCTGAGCGTCCGCAACGTGGATCCCAAGCGGTCCGTGTACGTGAGTGCGGTGGAGTACTACGATACCAATGGCAAGCTATCGAAGAGGTTCATCGATCGATTGATCAAGCTCGATGCTCTACAAACGATCGAGTTTCTAGTCGAGAGGCACGACGTCACCGGAGGCTCCGGTGCGAACTTCATTGTGGAGTGGCATGCCGGGACCAAGGACACGCACGCGCCTCTGATCGAGGCTGTCATGGTGGGTCGCTCCGGAACCAATGCCATCTCGTTCGTCCGCAAGAGCGAGCCCTTGCCGCAGTGGATGGCGGACTAGTTGCTGTGCGTCATTTCGCGACGCGAACAGGCGGCGGCAGGTAGAGTGGGTCCAACGCTTCGGGCTTGGGCAGATACATTCGAAACTGCAACGAGAACGGACGATTCGGCGCGGGGAGCCAGTTGCTCTCCTTCTCCCGGCCTGGGGACGCGCGCTGGACGTAGAGGGTCAGCGAGCCATCCTCCCCGTATTCGAGCTTGCTTCGGTCGCCGATCGAGTAGCGGTGGATCGGATTGGCGACCATGAGCTGATCGGGGAGGCTGTACATCGTCATCGACCAGAACGCCTCGACCTGTGGCATCTCGTCCTTTTCGAAGCGCATCACGTAGTCGTGCTTCGAGCCATCGAGTGGATCGCCCCCGGCGTCGCTATGGCCGAATGGATAGTAAGCCTCGATGGCGTCGTTGCCATAGAGTCCCATCATCGCTGCGAAGGCGCGCACCAGGTACTTGGACCGCATGGCCTCGCCCGGGCCAAAGAGACCGTCGATTCCCTCCCAGCCGTGGTCGGCGCGTACCGTGATTTCCTGCAACTCGCTCGGTTCCGCCGCTGCACGTTCCAACGACACCATTGCCCGGCCGGCGCCCTCGTCGATTGCGTTCCGAAGCTCTACGCTCAGCCCGCGTGAAGCGGAGAGGGCCCCGGGCTGAATGCCGATTCCGTCGAAGCGAGCCATGAGCTCCTCCTCCTCTGGCGGAATCACGACTTGGGTCAGCAGGAAATTCAGAAGGTCGATGAAGGAGGCGGACTTGGCTTTGCTCGCGTCGTACCCGGGAAATGTGATTCCCGTAGCGACGGGCACTCGAGACCGCCCGAGGAACACGTTCATGGGAGTGAGGCGATATTGCTTCTGAAGCTCGACTACTGCCGCGACGTCGTCCGGTCCCTCGACCTCCGTCCTGATGATGCAGTAGACGAAGTTGCTCTCGCTCCTAAATACACCTTTGGCGTGTCCCGGTTTTGATCCCTCCCATCGAGGCCCAGCGACGACGTAACTGCCCGCCTCGCCCCTCGTCGCGCGGGTTCCGAGATACGCGAAGTTGTGCGTGAACATGTCGACGAGCTGCACGGAATAGTAGCGGTCTTTCACCTCGGGAATGGTGATGACGATCGGCTGCGCCCGGACATCCAGCCATGCAAACGAGTAGAGAGTGTCGTTGTTGGGTCGAACGATCTCTTTGAACTCGGGGCCCAGCAGCTCGGTCTTGGACACGAGCTCGTTGAACGGAGCCACGTACCCCGGCGCTGTTCTGTCGACGGCCTGGGTGTACATCGTTCGATAGTTTTCCATCATCGGGAACGCGTAGATGTACGCCTCCTCTGCGATGTCGGCCGCCTCCGTTGGGCTGAGCTCTTCCTGGGCGCCCGTTGCCGCGCGGCGTATCGATTGGTCTTTCGCGCACGAGGCGGACAGCGACAGCAACAATGCCAGTACAGTGCTGGCGGCGCCTACAAGCCGAGTCATGGCGCTACCCTAGTCCACGGTGAGGCGTTTGTGAAAGTAGAACCGCGCCGCGGGGAATGCGAGCAGGAACACCACGAACATGCAGACGGCCACCGTGAGCAAGACCCGTGGGTCACCTCTGAAGTTCACAGCAGCGATCGTGGTGGCCGCGCCGATATTGCGGGCCGTGGTGATGAAGCCCAGGGTGACCCTACCTTCTTCTCCGCCCGGGCCGAGCAGGTAGCCGATGCCAAACGCGAGCACGCTGAGCGCGATGGCCGACGTGACTACGCCGGTTCCCATGATGGCAGAGAGCTCTTCCCCATGGAGCACCAACGCCAGCCCCAAGAACAGAGCGGCTGAGAGGCCGACGAGCATGTTCGCCGGTCTAAGCAGCTTGGCGGCCATTGCGCCGCTCCATTGCCGGATGCTCAGCCCAATGACCAGCGGCACGAACATTTGCAGCAAAAGAGGCTTTGCAATTTCCCACATACGGATCTCTGCGCCGGGCACCAGAAAAGGCAGGATGACCGGCATGTAGAGGATCGTCAGCACGGTCAACAACATCGTCGCGGCGATAGAGCCGGGGACGTCTCCCGCCGCCACGGCGACGAGCTTTGGAGTGTATGGCGCGCCAGCGGCGAATCCGTACAGCAGGACTCCGATCATGTAGGGCCGCTCGAGCGGGAACAGGACGCTCATCCCATAGACGAGGAGCGGGACGAGCACCACGTTGGCCAGGAGGCCCCGTGCCACCACCACCGTGTTTCTGAGCGGCCTGAACGCCTGCGCGAACGTCACCTCGAGCCCGGAGGTGAACAGCACGCCGGCAATGAAGACGGCGATCGCGACGTTCATGACTATTGCGAGAACCTCGAACATCGACCGACGGGAGCCTTGTTACACCAGTGCACCCGCCAGCGCCAGCGCCAGTCCCCGCGTCAGTGTCGGCGAGATCGGAGGTCCTCGCGCATCATGACGACGTCCATGCCGGCCGGCCCGATGGCTGTCCACGATCCTGCTCATCCTCGTCTCGATGCGCTTCCAAAAGAAGCTCGACTAGAATCGGTGGCCGCGTGCGTGGTGACCGCTCCGAGCGTTCTGACTGGCACCCCCGCATTCAGCCGTGATTGGAAACGATGTGTATCCATGACGACTAGTGGGCGGGCTCCGTCGAGGCCGAGGTCGCGGAGGTTGTTGGCCATGCGGTGGGTGGATTCGCCAACGCGAAGCTGCAGGCTGCGGCCCGGGCGCAGGTTCACCCGCCCGCGTACATTCACCGCGGTCCGCAAGAGGTCTCCTTGGTGATGCGAGTAGAGAACGAGGCTCATTGCAGGAGCGGGGAGTGAGGGCAGGAGGCGGCCGGACAGCGTGAAGATGTCACCGTTGCCATCGGGATCGGTCACCGAGCTTTCGAAGTTTCTGCCGTCGAGATGAAAGGGAATGGGTGCGACGAACTTCGGGTAGCCCCAGAGCTCGCGCCCCGCGGCGTCGGCCGCTGGGGTCGTCACTGGCAGGTCGAGGATGTGAAAGCCCAAGCGCCGCTCGTCGACCGAGCCATAAAGCGCTTGAATGAGGTTGCGCGGAGTCGGCGCACCTTCCGGCAGCACCGGGAGTGCGACGCCAACTTCGTTGTAGGTGCCCACGCCCGTCCGCCGATACTCGTAGTGCGCGATGCCGACGAGCGCGCGCCCCCCGACGGTCAGCGCGAGCTGAAGACCCGTGCTGCTGAGCTTGGCCTCCGCTGCGTCCCGATCCACGACGAAGAATGCCAAGACCGTGCTGACATCGAAATAGAGGATAGGCAGATCGACGTCGCCCTGAGTAGTCGAATGGGTGGTCTGTGGTACCTGGAAAAATGGATCTAGGTGCTCGGACATTGGCATACCTTCCGCTAGTGGCGCTCGATGCGAGCGAGTAACTGTTCCTGTTGGTCCTCGATGACCGCGAGGCGGTTGATCTGATTGGTGCCTTCGAAGATCTGGGTGAGCCGCGCGTCGCGGTAGATCTTCTCCACGCATGAATCGTGCAAGGTTCCGTGGTTGCCCATCATTTCTAGTGCCATCTCGACCACACGCACAGCTCGGTCGGTGCAGTGGAACTTGCACATCGACGATCGGTCCTGCCTCGCCACGTAAGCCTTACGCGCCGCCTGCCAGAGCATGCCGCGGATCGCCGAGGTCTCGGTCATCATGTTGGCGATTTGAAGCTGTACTTCCTGGAAGTTCACGAGCGCTTTTCCAGCGAGTTCGGTGTGGCGGGCGAAATCGATCGCGGCTTCGGTCGCGCCTTGCGCCAGGCCAACACCCATCCCGGCCACCGCGTAGCGAGAAGCATTGAGCGTCGCGCGGTTGATCGCCCATCCCTGCCTTGGCTTCCCGATGACGTGGTCATCCGGCACGAACACGTCGTGAAACGCGATTTCGGCCGCCGCGGATGCGCGCATGCCCATCTTGAGCTCGTTGCGAACCACTTCGAAGCCAGGCATGTCGCTCGTCACCAAGAAGCACGTCCACGACTCGATCCCTTCGTTTTCGAGCGCGGCAAACACGGTGATGCTCTTGGCGATGTCGCCCCCGCTGATGAAGACTTTGCGGCCTTGGAGCGACCAGCCTCCGTTGACCCTCTTCGCGACGACGCCTGGGCGGCTGACGCTTGCGCCGTGCCCCTCTTCGGCGTCGGATCCGGCCGAAGGCTCGGTGATCGCGTAGGCAAAGATGTGCGGGTCACCCGCCATGGTTTGGCGGTAGGCCGGCAAGACGAATCGACGCATGGCGCCGAGGTCACCTGCGAAAGCGATGGGGAGCACCCCGAGACTGTGCGCGCTCAAGAGCAGCATTTGGCCGGCGCACACGCGACTGAGCTCTTCGCATCGCAGGGCCTGTGCCCAAACCAGCGGGTAACGATAGGCTCCAAGCGAGGCGGACCCGAGGGGCCGAGGCAAGAGGTCGGTCAGCATGCCTTCACGGCCGGCGGTCTTCAGCAGATCGGCAAGCGACGGGAGGATCTCGCCCGGCTGCGGATGTGGCGCCAAGTCCATCGGGAGTGCTCGATGGCGGAGCTCCTGTTCCGCGAAGCTTCGATAGCGTCGGCGTGCCCGTCCGAGAGCCGAGGGAAGGGTCGCGGTGTCCTGCTCCCAAATCGTCGTGAGCTTTGGCGTCACGAGGGGGCGAATGAACGCCGGAAGGTCAGCAAAAAGCCCTCGCGGAGACAACGGATGATCGGGCGAGAGATAGCCGTCGAGATGCGGTTGCAGGTTCATCGTACACGCTCCCATTCGGCGACGAAGCGCTCTAGCTCCCCGGGCGTTCCGCCCATCAAACGAAGTTGTTGGGTGTCGCGCAGCGCCTTCTCCATCCCGACGTCCTGCATGTAGCCGCTGCCTCCGAACACCTGCAATGCATCGGTCGCGCCCCGGCAAAGCAGCGGATGTGCCTCGGCTCGGGCGGCAAACACATCGCCGATGCGGTTCGCGCGAAGGGGGCCCTCCGCCATGCGACTGAGCAGGGCGTCTGCCCCCACGACGGCCGCGTGGGCCGACCCGAGCAGAGACTGCACCGCTGGATGATGTTCAATGCTTCGGCCTCCTTGGATGCGCGTCTTCGCTTGCTCGCGGGCGAGCGCACTTGCGCGACGCAGGCAGCCAAGACCCACAGCGACCAAGGCTAGCGATTGGATCACCAAGGCCTCTGCAAATATTTTCCGCGCTTCTTCCGGATCGTCTGGACCGAGAGGCGTGCCTGCATCGTTCGAAGCAAGGCCAACGGCATCCACCTCATCGAGGCCGAGGGTTGGGCCAAGGGGCAGCGGGTCGAGCGCGTCGATGGGTTGCCGTATCCAACGGACCGCCTCGCCGTCGAAATAAGGGGAGAGCACCGCTTCGAAACCGGCCGGGGCGTGCACCACCCTGCGGGCGTTGCATTGCGCCGGCAGCAGCCAGTCGCTCAGCATGGCGCAGTCGTTGCACCCCAGTTCGCTGCCGGCCAGGTACCGCGGTAGCGCTGCACGCCCTAGGCCGTGATAACCTTGCAGCGCGACGGCGGTTTCCTGTCCTTCCAGCACCTCCGGCGCGTCGAGCCGTTGCGCGAGCCAAACCGGCATGGCGCGCACGTGACACGTCCACGCGATGCCCGGGTTCACCGAAGCCAGCGTCTCGATCGTGCGGGCGGAGAGGGTCGGTCCGAGGGGGTCATCGAGGTCGACCCAAAGCCCAGTTGGCTCTCCGCCCGCCTCTGGAATGAAACCAGCCTCCGTAGCCTCGGCGACCAGCATGTCGAGAGAGGGTCGCGGCAGCGCATGCTCCGGCCGCTCTACGTTGGCGGCAACGACCCCTCGCGCGAACCGTCGAACTTCGCCGAGCACGATCTTGAGGTCTTCGTTACCAAGTAAGCTCTCCATCGGTACCTCCTATCTTTAAAGTACGCCTCCGTCGTGCGGTCGAACAGTCGATTCCCGGCCAAAGAATTCGTCTTCCCGGACAATCGCGGACGAAAATTGGTTAGTCTCGGCTAGAACCAGGGCCAGACACCAAATGCACTGGGACTATCGACGAGGAACCTACAGCGCGAGGCTGATGACCGAGCTCGCCGCTGAACACGGCGTGCAGCTCGGGACGTGTCTTGAGGGCACCGGCATCGACCCGGAATGGCTCGACGATCCTAGCGCCGAAATCACCGGCCGGCAGGAGTGTGAGCTGGTCACCAACATCGTCAAAGCCTTGCCCGACGTGCCCGAGATCGGTCTGGAGTCGGGGAGCCGCTACCATGTGACCGCGTACGGGATTTGGGGATACGCGGTGATGAGCAGCCCGACGGCGCGTGATGCGGTCGACCTCGGGCTTCGCTATCTCAATCTCACATATGCGTTCTCGCGGTTTGACATCGAGGAACGCGCTGACCGGGTTTGCATGTTCTTCGACGATAGCGGGATTCCGGAACCTGCGCAGCGTGCGCTCGTAGAGCGCGACCTCTCGGCGGTTTTCCACATGTGGTCGGAACTGCTCGGGGAGCCTCCGCCGATCATCGGCCTCGCACTTCGCTTCAACGAACCGAGCTATGCGGCGCGCTACGAGGAGCTGTTCGGTCTGCGCCCGGTGTTCAATGCAGAGCGCACGGCGTTGGAGTTCGAGCGCTCACTATTCGATAGGCAAATGCCTCAAGCCAATGTCCACACCGCGAAGCTCTCCGAAGCACAATGCGAAGAGCTCCTCGCAGCGCGTGAGGATCGCCAAGGCATCGCCGGCCGCGTCCGACACATGATACTCCGACAGCCTCGTCAATCACCCGATATGGAGCGCGTCGCGAAGGAGCTCGCCACGACATCTCGGAGCCTTCGCCGCCGGCTTGCTGAAGAAGGCACGTCGTTCCGTGTGCTCGTCGATGAGGTTCGCGAAACGTTGGCAGAGCAGTTGCTGTCGACCGCGGGCCTGAGCGTCGACGCTGTCGCGGAGCGGTTGGGTTTCGCAAGCACCACGGGGTTCATCAGCGCGTTCCATCGGTGGAAGGGAATGTCTCCGGGGACCTGGCGCGCGCAGCATCGCCACGGCTCGCGCTAGAAGGACGAGCCTGGTTCTTCGAGAAATGCGATTTCTTCTGGCGTGCTTGCTCGGCCCAGAGTCGCGTTGCGGTGCGGGTACCGACCAAAGCGCTCGACGATGGCTTTGTGGCGTTCCGCGAAATCGAGATAGTTCCTGGCGTCCGCTGCGAGGGTCTCTGCGGCGCCGTCGACCAGACCGTTGAGTAGCTCGATCGAGCGGCGGTGATCCGTCATTTCTTCGCTGTGCGCCAGCGGAAGATAAAAGAAGAGACGCTCGTCGAACGACAGATCGGCATCGAAGCCCGCATCGAGGCCCTCGTGGCATACCTCGCGGGCGAGCTCATCGGCGGCGAACATGCTGGGGGTCCCACGAAACATGTTTCGAGAAAACTGATCGAGCACGATGATGGTTGCCAGGGTGCCGCGTGGAGTATTGCGCCAGGCGTCTCGATCGCCAGCGACGATGTGTTCGTAGTCGCCTAGAAAATGGGATCCAACCGCCTCATCGAATGCGTCCGCCTTCGTCCACCAACGTCTCCGGTGCTCGGGGCTCGAACAACCGAGCTCGTTGACCTCGCCAAACCAGAACTCGAGAATATCTTCGATGGGGTCAGTCATCTTCCGGCTCTCCTTGCAGCGTCGCGACAGCGTCCAGGCAGACCCTCGCCTTTAGCTCGGTTTCGGCGAGCTCGCGATGTGGGTCGCTGGCTTCGACGATTCCGCCCCCCGCCCAGTAGGACACCCGGCCTCCGGCGACGGTCGCCGTGCGAATCGCCACAGCCAGCGAAAGTCCACCATCGTGGTCGATGAACCCGAGCGCGCCGCAGTACACGCCTCGCGGATGCTGCTCCAATTCCTCGATGATCTCGAGCGCACGGATTTTGGGAGCTCCGGTGACACTCCCCGGAGGAAACGTCGCTTCCAGGATAGCCTCGAGCGAAACTTCGGGACGGGTGACGCAGCTGACGGTGCTCACGAGGTGATAGAGGCCTGTAAACGGCTCCACGATCATTGGCGAGGCGACCTTCACCGTCCCGGTTTGCGCGACGCGACCGAGGTCGCTCCGCATGAGGTCGACGATCATCGAGTGCTCGGCCCGCTCCTTTGGATCGGCGCGTAGGCGTTGTGAGGCACCGTCGTCGGTCGCCTCGCGCCGGATCGTCCCTTTGATCGGGCGAGTCACCAGCGTCTTGGTCTCCGCATCCCAGTGGATGAAGCGCTCCATGGTGCACGCCAGCACCGCATGGTCGCCTCCATCGACAAACATCCCGAGCGGGACCCGGCTGGCGACCCGCATCGCTTGCCAGAGCTCGAGCGCATCGCCCGCGAACGAGCCCGACCACCGCCTTGCGACGTTGACCTCGTACACTTCGCCCATGCCGATGTAGTCGAGAGCCCGTTCGATCGCCCTGCGGTGCGTTTGTGCGTCATCCACTTCGATCGCGCCGATCGAAGGGGGGATCGGCGTTCGTTCCGGCAACGCGTCCAGTCGCGCGCGAAAGGCATCGGCCGCGCTTCGGCTGTCGCCCACCACCCAGGTTTCCCCATTCTCATGATCGATGGCTACTAGCGCCGGGTAGCGCCGGAACAGTATGATCGGATCGTGTGCGCGCTTGAACCGCGCCTGGCCCCGAGCCGGAGACGACCAAAACGCATCGTATGCGATGTAGCCGATCCAGGCTGGTACCTCGCTCGGGCCCGGGCCCTCGGGGTTTACCGTGTTGGCGCGCTGAACGACGTGACGAAGGGCCGCGAATGGTGATTCGACCCCGAATTCGACTCGGATCTCATCGGATGGCCAGGCCGCGATGAACGAATAGCGTCCGTCTCTCGACTCGCTTCGATTCGAATCGAGCCAGGCGAACCCAGCTTCCCCGCTCAGACGTCGCGCGACGCTGAGCTCATCGATTGAAGCGGCGCGTTCGGCCCACACGGCGCTTCTCTACTTGCTCGCCCGGCACCGGTAAAGCAACCTCCCGCCGTGCTTTGGCGAACGGTCTTGCTTGGCCTACTTTGCATCGCGGCCTTTGCTTGCAAAGAGTCCTCTACGCAATTCGTGTTCGAGGCGCGCATCGTCGATGGCCAGAACGGCAACCCCGCTGCTGGGACGGACGCCACAATCCTCCGAATCGGCATCCAAGAGGGTGAGCTGCCAGCCGAGGAGTACGAATATCCGATCACCGACGGCGAATTCGACGCCTTCCTGGAGTTCAGGTCCTTTGCGAGGCCCACTCGCATTCGAGTCGAGATGGAAGGCGCCACAACCGAGCTTCTGACTGCTCCTCCTGTATTCGTGCCTTCAGCGAGTAGGGGCTCCCTGCGTGTCGTGACCGCGGCGCCCTCGTCGTGCGAGCGCATCAGGTTCGATCTGTTGGAAGCCCCGCGCGCCTTCTTCGGCATGGTGCGGTCCGGCACATTCGCGCTGATCGCAGGCGGCACCACCGCGTCCGACGAGCAGCTCGAGTTCTTCGACGCGCTCGAATGGGAATCTCGTTTGTTCATGGAGGACTTCGCGCTGTCGGACCTGGGCGAGACGCGCGCCGCCTCGATCGATGAGGCTGAAATTCTGGTTCTCCCCACCAACGCCCCGCCGTTCATCTTCAACATGCTCGACGCCACTCGCCGAATCACACCCGTGGTGCTTCACAATGGAGCGGGACCACGATCGGCCCTCGTATCGGTTCCTGGGGTCGGGGCGATGGTCATTGGCGGTGAGCTTGCAGGTGAAGCTCAATCGGCGGTGTCGCTCGTCGAACCGGAGGGCCAGGTGACCTCGTTGCAGCTGAGCGAGCCGCGTTCCGGTCCCGCGGCGACTGCGCTTGGGAACGATGTCCTGGTCGTCGGTGGCGACCCCGACGGGACCGCGGAAGTCCTCATCGCGGGCGATGGGGTGGGGCAGCTCGTCGACGGGGTGATGGATGGGGTCCGCGAATCCGGGCTTCTGGTCGGCGATGGCGAGAGCCGCGCCCTCTGGATCGGTGGCGCCGACGCCGGCGACGCGTTGCGACAAGACACCGTTCGCTTCGATGGTTGTCCCAGTAGTTGCGTGTCGGCCGCGGGCCCTCAGTGGACGACCGCGCGTTTTGCTGTGCTTCAGCCGACGCGGAGTGCACTCGTGATCGGCGGGGAGGGCTCGCGCCTGGTGGACGAGGTTCGCTGGAGCGCAGCGGACGTCCGGATCGAGCCGCTCTTGCAGCTCGATGTGCCGAGGGCCGGGGCAGCCGGCATCGTGCTCGAAAGTGGGGCGTTCATCGTTGCCGGAGGCGACGACGGAGCGAGCATTCGGCAGGATTTCGAGTTCTGCGTTCCCGCGGCGCTCGAACCGCTATAGAAGGGTGGGGTGGCGGCCCCCGAACCTGATATCCTCGGAATTCCCGGGCAGATGTTACGTAAACTGGAGAAGTACGAGGTCCTCGACGAGATCGGCCACGGTGGAATGGCCACCGTCTACCGAGCGCGCGATAGCTCGCTCGACCGGTTCGTCGCGCTCAAGGTGCTGCATCCGCATTTGCAGCGAACGACCGAAGCTCGAGCCAGGTTTACCCGCGAAGCCAAGAGCGTTGCGAAGCGGCGGCATCCGCACATCCTCGAGATCTACGACTACAGCGGCGAAACGTCGGATGAGACGTATATCGCGGCCGAGCTTCTGACCGGACCTACGCTCAAGGACTTCGTCCTGCAGCACAAGGAGGTGCCTCCCGAGATCGCAGCCTGCATCTCGCTGCAGCTCGCCGACGCCCTGCGCGAGGCGCACGCGAAAGGCATCATTCACCGCGATGTTAAACCGGAGAACGTCCTCATTCATGAAGATCGCTGTGTGAAGCTCACCGACTTCGGCATCGCGCACATGGTCGACACCCACACGTTCACCGTGACTGGTCAGATCTTGGGGTCTCCTGGTCACATGGCGCCGGAGCAACTAGAGGGGGGCACCTGCGACGTTCGGAGCGACGTTTTTTCCCTGGGGACGGTCCTCTACTTCTGCGCGACGGGCCGCCTCCCGTTCGTCGGCCGCAACCCGCATCACTTGCTGAAGCTCCTCCTCGGAGGCGAGTATCCCGACCCGCTGCGCGTGCGTCCCGCGATTGGCGAAGATCTCGCCGGAATCGTGAACAAGGCGCTCGCTCGAGCCCCAGCGGATCGGTATCAAAGCGCCGCGGAGATGGCAGACGATTTGCGCCGGTTTCTGGTTGAAATGGGCATCGACGACCCTGACGAAGTGCTAGCTGGCTATCTCGCCAACCCCACCGCGGTCGCTCAGCAACTCCATGAGCAATCGCTTCAAAGGCTTCTCACGGTCGGCGAATCGGCAGCAAAAAAAGGCGACGTGCCGAGCGCACAGGCCGCGCTGAGTAGGGCGTTGGCACTCGATGACGGGAACGATCGTGCCCTCAAGCTGCTGGGCTCCCTCGGTCGTCGCCGTCGCCGCAGCACCTTGATCGCCGCTGCCCTGCCGGTTCTTGCGGTGGCCTTCGTGGGCCTTGGGTACGCCGCATGGCTTCGAGGCGAAGTCGTTCCTCCCCCGACAGATGCGAGCAGCAGCGTGGGCGCAACGCGGAACGGTGCGCCGATCACTACGGGCGAAGCGCAAGACCCCGACGGGCCCGCGGAGCCGAGCGCCTCGCAGCAGACTCCCACCGAGGACCGCGCAAACAAAGCAGCCGTTCCCAATGGCAGGCGCTGGGTGGTGTTCAAGCCCACCCCTTCGAACGTGTCGATCAGCGTGGACGGCAGCCCCTTCAAACCGTACGGGCCGGACTTTCGGCGCGTCCGCCTCAAGGTGGGCACTCACACTTTTCGTTTCATCGGCGCGGAGGACTGCTGTGAGGATCGCGTGATCCGCAGGCGGATTGTCGCCGCCGCGCGTGACTTCGAACTTTCGGTGAAGCTTCGCTACAAGGCCGCGAGGCTCTATCTCAAGGGTCCCACGGCGGCCGATGCCCGCGTTCGAATCACCCTTCCCGGGAATCGCAAGGTGTCCGGGCGAATCCGGGAGATTCTCCGGGTCC